>JANMDE010000549.1:0-5229 GCA_031376105.1 Variovorax sp.
CCCTTGGCAACCGGCGCTGGCACCGACGGCAAACTCACCGCCGTCATCACCCGCGACAACGAGGTAGTCGCGCTTGATGCTGGCCGGGTGCTTTGGAAAACCAAGCTCCCTGCACAAGCTTACACCGCGCCTTTCGTCGGCGGGGCTCGCGTCTTCGTCGTCTTGGCAGACAAATCTGTGCATGCTTTTGACGGCGCAACTGGCAAAAAACTCTGGACGCAGCAGCGCCCCAGTGACCCGCTGGTGCTGAGCAAGGCTGGCACGATTTTGGCGATCAATGACACGCTTGTGGTGGGTCTGGGTGGCCGTTTGGTCGGCCTGAATCCTGGTAACGGCAGTGTGCGTTGGGAGGCGCCGATTGCGTCGCCACGCGGTACCAACGACGTTGAGCGTTTGGTCGATATGGTCGGCCAAGTCAGCCGTATTGGCGATGTCGTCTGCGCCCGTGCTTTCCAAGCGGCTGTAGGCTGCGTAAACGCCGCGCGTGGTACTGTGCTCTGGACCCGCCCTTCCAATGGCTCCGAGGGTATCCACGGCGATGGCAACCTCGTTTTTGGCACGGAAACCGATGGAAAGCTCGTCGCCTGGCGCAGAAGCGATGGCCAGAATGCTTGGCAATCCGACCGCCTGCAATACCGTACGCTGAGCGCCCCCTTGGTGGTGGGTCGCTCGGTGGTGATTGGCGACAGTGCAGGCAATCTGCATATGCTTTCGCGCGAAGACGGCTCAGCGCTCAACCGGCTCACCACAGATGGCAGCGCCATTGTGGGCAGCCCGGTGTTGGCTGGCGATTCGCTTGTGGTCGTGACGAAATCAGGCGGAGTTTTCGGCTTCCGTCCCGAGTGATGACTGCCCCCACGCTCGCCATGCTGGCGTTGCTGCCGCCCGAGGAGGGGGCTGCTGCGCTTTTTTCTGTTCCAAAGGCGCGTCTATGAAACCTGTGGTGGCCTTGGTTGGCAGACCCAACGTCGGTAAATCGACGCTTTTTAACCGATTCACGAAAAGCCGCGATGCGATCGTGGCCGATTACGCGGGCCTCACGCGAGACCGCCACTACGGCAAAGCGAAATTAGGGCATCGAGAATACATCGTGATCGACACCGGCGGCTTTGAGCCGACGGCTGAGAGTGGCATTTTCAAAGAAATGGCCAAGCAAACGCGCCAAGCTGTGGCTGAGTGTGATGTGGTGATCTTTGTAGTGGATGCCCGTGCGGGCCTGTCTGCACAAGATCACGACATTGCCAATTACCTGCGTAAGCTGGGTAAACCCACGATCCTCGCTGCCAACAAAGCCGAAGGGATGCAAGCGGGTGCGCAGCTCAGCGAATTTTTTGAGCTCGGGTTGGGCGACGTGCGGCCGGTGTCTGCGGCGCATGGCCAGAATGTACGCTTGCTGATTGAAGAGGCACTGGATGCGCTCAAGTTGCCTGAGGAAGTCGAGGAGGAAGTCGTTGATCCTGATGTGATCAAGCTGGCCGTGGCAGGCCGCCCTAACGTGGGAAAATCCACCCTCATCAACACTTGGCTCGGCGAAGAGCGCTTGGTGGCTTTTGATCAGCCCGGCACCACACGCGATGCGATTTCGGTGCCGTTTGAAAAAGGCGGTCAAAAGTTTGAACTGATTGATACCGCCGGCCTGCGCCGTAAAGGCAAAGTATTTGAAGCGATCGAGAAGTTCTCAGTGGTGAAGACGCTGCAGGCTATTGAAAGTGCCCACGTTGTTTTGCTACTGATTGATGCCACCGAGGGCGTGAGCGATCAAGATGCCCATATTGCGGGCTATTGCGTGGAAGCGGGTCGGGCGCTCGTGCTCGCTGTCAACAAATGGGATGCGATTGACAGCTACCAGCGCGAGCTGCTGCAGCGCTCTATTGAAACGCGCCTCGTCTTTCTGAAATTCGCTGAAATTCATATGATTTCCGCCATCAAGCGCCAGGGTTTAGCACCTGTGTGGAAATCGATTGCGCATGCTTTTCAATCGAGTTTTCGCAAAATGCCCACGCCTCAGCTCACGCGTATCTTGTTGCAAGCCATTGAGGAGCAAGCACCTAGGCGCGCAGGCCATCATCGTCCCAAGCCACGCTACGCTCACCAAGGCGGGCAAAACCCGCCGATCATCATCGTGCATGGCAATTCGCTGGACCACATCACCGCGGCTTGGCGACGCTTCCTTGAAGGCCGTATTCGCAAGGCGTTTGATTTGGTGGGCACACCGATGCGCATTGAATTCCGCTCGCAAGACAATCCGTTTGACGAGAAAAAGTAAGCGTTCCTTTTCAGGTTTGACGCTGCCGATTTTTCAAAGTCAAGAAAATAAGGCTTTTCAAGCTATCAGCTATTGAACTTTTGCTTTTAGGCCACACTCTGTGTTATCGTTAACGTTCCAATAATTACTGGAACACGGAGAATATCGTGAGCAACAACAAAGGCCAACTCTTGCAAGACCCGTTCTTGAACCAACTTCGGCGCGAGCATGTGCCCGTTTCAATCTATTTGGTCAACGGCATCAAACTGCAAGGCCAGATCGAATCTTTTGACCAATATGTCGTGTTGCTTCGCAACACCGTCACGCAAATGGTCTACAAGCATGCCATTTCCACCATCGTGCCGGGTCGTGCTGTGCACTTCACCACCGGCGAAGAAGGTGCGCCGCCTGCTCCCGCAGTGCAGTAAACCCAAGCCAGCTTGAAAATTTCGCTGAAGCAGGCCTTCTTTTCTAGAAGGCTTCACCATGGCGCAAGACGGCATCAGCCCGCGCGGGCCTCACGGCTGATGTTTGTCGCATTGAGATTCCATGGCATCTGTCGCTGAGAGTCATCTCCCACCCGCGCGTACCAACGCAGTTTTGTTGGTAGGTGTGGATTTTCACGCGCCGCATTTTGATGCTGAGCTCGAGGAGCTCGGCCTGCTCGCGCAAACCGCTGGTCTCGATCCGGTCGCCCGCATGACCTGCAAGCGTCAAGCGCCCGATGCTGCGTTGTTTGTGGGCAGCGGCAAAGCGGATGAGATTCAAGCCATGGCCGAGCAACACGGCGCAGCAGAAATCTTGTTTGACCAAGCCATCAGCCCGGCCCAACAACGCAATCTGGAGCGGCGTATTGGCATGCCCGTGAATGACCGGACGCTGTTGATTCTAGAAATCTTCGCCCAACGTGCTCGCTCGCATGAGGGCAAGCTGCAGGTCGAGTTGGCCAAGCTTCAATATGAATCCACGCGTTTGGTGCGCCGCTGGAGCCATTTGGAGCGCCAAAGAGGTGGTATCGGCGGGCGCGGCGGCCCTGGCGAGACGCAGATGGAGCTGGACAAGCGCATGATCAACGAGACCATCAAGCGAACTAAAGCGCGGCTGGAAACTGTGAAAAAGCAGCGCAACACCCAGCGCAGGCAGCGCGTGAATGCCCAGCATTTCGGGATTGCATTGGTGGGTTACACCAATGCGGGCAAATCCACACTGTTTAACAAGCTCACTAAAGCCCGTGTTTATGCAGCGGATCAGCTCTTTGCCACGCTTGACCCAACTACGCGCAGCCTGTATTTGGGCGATGCCCAGCAGTCGGTGAGTCTGTCTGACACAGTGGGCTTCATCCGCGATCTGCCGCACGGCCTGATTGACGCATTTGAAGCCACGTTGCAAGAAGCGGCCAATGCGCAATTGCTGCTGCATGTGGTCGATGTTGCGAATCCAAATTTCAATGAGCAGATCAATGAAGTGCAGCGCGTTTTAGCTGAAATTGGGGCGCAACATATTCCCCAGATTCTCGTTTTTAACAAGCTTGACGCCTTGCCAGCCGAACTTCGCCCTGTGAGCCCGCATGACCATTTTGAAGTTGATGGTCTGAGCACTGAACGTGTCTTTGTCAGCGCCCAAAGCGGTGAAGGCATGGAAATTTTGCGGTCAATATTGGCAGGCAAAGCATCTACCCATTGACAGACTATGATTGCACCCCATATGTTGCCCATGCCCACACTCTCTCCGCGAGCTTTGATGCTCTCGCTTAACCGCATGTTCCCCCGAATGTTTAACCTCAATGACGGTAAATGGGGGCGCTCGGATACACCCGCATCCACCCCAGCACCTGCGGAGGGCAGCGTACCGCCTCCGCCCGCTCCGCCAGCGCCATCATCTGCACCCAGCCCGGCACCCAGTCCTGCTCCGGGACCGGGTGCAACTGGCGGCGGCTCAGGCGGAAACAGCGGTGGCCCCAACCAAGGTCCGCCCGATCTGGATGAGCTTTGGCGTGATTTCAATCGCAAGCTTGGCGGCCTCTTTGGCGGTAACAAGCCAACCCCACGCGGCGGCCAACCGGATTGGAATCGACACAATCAAAACAACGGCAATAACAACGATAACAACAACTCTGGCGGCGGTAACAACGGCGGCTTCCAGCCTGACATGAAATCCGCAGGCATCGGTGCCGGTCTGATTGTGGTGATTGCCGCGCTGATTTGGTTGGGCACAGGCTTTTTCATCGTACAAGAGGGCCAGCAAGCTGTCATCACGCGCTTTGGCGCATTGAATCGCACGGTCGATGCTGGTTTCAACTGGCGCGTGCCTTATCCTTTTGAGCGGCACGAAACTGTGGCGCTGACTCAATTGCGTTCCGTAGAAATTGGCCGCAATGCAGCGGTCGGAAATTCTGGCCTCAAAGATTGGTCCGTGCTCACGCAAGATGAAAACATCGTTGACGTGCGCTTCACGGTGCAATATCGTTTAAAAAGCGCCGCTGATTTCTTGTTTCAAAACCGCTCGCCTGATGATGCTGTGGTGAAAGCGGCAGAGTCTGCCATTCGTGAGGTGGTGGGCAAAAGCGGTATGGATACTGTTTTGAACAAAGACCGTGAGTCGATCCAACGCGATGTTGCTAAGAGCGTACAGTTTCAGCTGGATCGCTATAAATCTGGCATCGAAATTCAAAACGTCAATATCACCAATGTGCAACCCCCAGAGGCCGTACAGGCGGCTTTTGACGATGCATTGAAGGCTGGGCAAGACCGTGATCGCGCTAAAAATGACGGCCAATCTTATGCCAATGATGTGATTCCCCGGGCTCGCGGCACGGCATCGCGTCTCAAAGAAGAGGCCGATGGCTATAAATCCCGAGTGGTGGCTCAGGCCGAGGGTGATGCGCAGCGTTTCAAGGCCATTTATGCCGAATACGCCAAAGCCCCGCAGGTAACGCGTGATTTATAGCCATCGGCCTCTTCTTTGAGACGCGATGCCGTGCCGCG
>JANMDE010000559.1:0-3813 GCA_031376105.1 Variovorax sp.
CGATAGCGATTTTCAGAGCGTCGTTGTACGCGCGCGTGGCCCCTTGGATCACGGCGGTCACGGTGTTGTTGATGGCATATGGCGATTTACCCATATCGTAGGCATCCATCACGGCAACCTGTTTACCGCCGCTGACGACGACGCGCCTCACTTGCGCCGCCAAAGCTGTGCCAGCCGCCGTTGCCGATGCATTGAGCGCAGTTGAAGAGGCGATCGTCCCAGCGACATATTGCTGTGCCAGCAGGCTCAATTCGGTTGTACCGCCATCTATCAAGACGATATCTTTGCTGGTGAGTGCAGTGGAGGTGAGAAACGCAGTGAACTGCTGCGCGATGCTTGGAGCGGATCCTGCGGTATCAACAAGCGCATTGCCTTGCGCGTAGCCAAAGCCACCGATGGCGCTGACGGTCATGGTTTGGCTGTAGCTTGAAGCCACTTGCTCTACCCAAATATTTGCCGTGCCATCGTTGATGGTGTAGCGTGTGCCGCCGATTTGCCCTAAATCGGCCATGCCATCGCCGAATACGATGAGGCGACTGGGCGTCGTCAGTGGCTCAAAAGTTGTTCCTGCGCCGCAGGCAGACAAAGCAGCCACAGCGCCTAAGCAGACCCATGCTGCCACAAGCCGAAGGCGGCGGGTCAAGGCAGTCCAGAAAGACGACATCACATTCATTGCAAAAAACTCCACTGAGACGACCCAAACAATGGCCGCAAACCGATATCTTACCCGCCGCGCCGCGCGGTGGGATGTCATGCTTGCACAAGCCTCATGCCGCCGCCCGAGCCAACCTGTCGCGCACACCGTCCCATTCTGGCGCTACCGGGATGTTTTCTACCCAAATCAGGCGCACATGTTGCGCATCCAATTCACGTAACACGGCAAACAATTGCTGCGCCGTGGCCTGGGCATCGGCGGGCATGCGGCGGATGATGATGTGACTGCTGAGGGGTTTGAGGGGGCTGCGGGCATAGATGGCGATATTTTTGGCCTCAGCGCCGAGCAGATCCAGGGCGGTTTGCAGCGCCTTGGCATCCATCAGGCGCAGCTTGGCGCGCGGGGCGTAGTGCGAAGCGAGCGTGCCAGAGGCGCGTGGGGCGGCTTGCTGGTGCGTTGTTTTCTGGGTGATTTTGGCATCCAGCCCTTGTAAAACATCAAGAGTTTGCTCATCATTTAATAGCAACTTTCGCCCCATCACCGCTTCAAGTTGTGCAGGTGTGAGAATGCCGGGGCGCAGCAACACGGGCGCGCCGCGTGTGCAATCAATGATGGTGGATTCAATGCCCACCTCGCATGCGCCGCCATTGAGTATGGGTACGGTATCGCCGAATTCTGCTTTCACATGCGCTGCCGTGGTAGGGCTGACTTTGCCAAATTTGTTGGCGCTCGGCGCGGCCACGCCCTGCACGCCAAGCCGGGCGCATTCGGCAAGCAGCTCGTGGGCGATCGGGTGAGCCGGGCAACGCAGACCAATCGAATCTTGCCCGCCTGCGCTGGCGGTGGCGACTCCGGGCTTGCGCGGCACGATCACAGTGAGCGGCCCGGGCCAGAAAGCGGCGATGAGTTTGTGCGCAAAATCAGGCATTTCAGAGGCAAAGGTCAGCGCCGCCTGCGCATCCAACACATGCACGATCAAAGGGTGATCTGCCGGCCTGCCCTTGGCAGTGAAGATTTTGGCCACCGCCGCGTCGCTGCAAGCATCTGCACCCAAGCCATACACCGTCTCCGTGGGAAAAGCCAGCAACTGACCCGCTTGAATCAGCCGCGCTCCCTCGGCAACACTGAGCTGCGCCATGGCTTTAGGCGATGTCCAGCATCGTCGCTGCATAGGGCAGCTGGAGGGTTTGCGCCACTTCCAGAGCCACGCTGCCTGCCATCTCTGCGCTCGCACCCGTGATGGTGATGTGTCCCATCTTGCGGCCTTTGCGCGCGCCCGTCTTGCCATACAAATGCAAAGCGACGCCCGGTAGCGCGAGCACAGCGGCCCAATCGGGCGTTTGTTCTTTGCCATCGGCATCGAACCACAAGTCGCCGAGTAAATTGAGCATCACCGCGGGCGCCAGTTGCACCGGCTGCGCCAGCGGCAGCCCACATAGCGTGCGCACTTGCAGCTCAAATTGGCTCACGCTGGAGCCTTCGATGCTCCAATGCCCACTGTTGTGGGGGCGCGGCGCAATCTCGTTCACGCGCAACTCACTCGCATCGCTGATACCGCCCGCCGCGTCTTTCAAAACGAAAAATTCCACGCAAAGCACACCCACATATTGCAAATGCTCTGCTATTAATTTAGAAGCAGACTGTGTATATTCTATAAGGGTGAGTGGCAGATTTCCTTCATAAACCTCACTGCTGGCCAAGATACCGTCGACATGAACATTGCGCGCCACCGGCAGCGTCACCATTTGCCCATCTGCGCCCCGCGCCAAGACCACCGAGCATTCCGCTGCCAGTGGCGCAAATTGCTCTAACACGCACAGCCCGCCCCCCAGCTGCTTGAACGCCATGCTGGCCTGAGCGCGGGTGTTGACCTTCTGTTGCCCTTTGCCGTCGTAGCCCAGCGTGGCAGTTTTCAGCAAACCCGGAAAGCACTCATCAGGGGCAGCGGTGATGTCCGCCAGCTTTTCAATCACCACAAACGGCACGGGCCCAGCATGCGCATTGCCAGACACCTTGGCCACCATCGAGAGCATGGTTTTCTCTTCAATGCGGTTTTGCGCAATCGCAACGCAATCGGCGCTGGGCGAAACAACGCGCTGGCTGCCCAGCGTCATCATCGCGGGCGCGCTCACATTTTCAAATTCGGTGGTGATCGCCGCGCAGCGCTGCATGAGTTGCGCCAACGCTGCTTCGTCGTCTGTGCTGCCCTGGATGTGATAGTTGGCCGTCGCGCCTGCGGGACTGATCGGGTCTTTGTCCAGCACAGCCGTGAAATAGCCCATGCGCTGCGCCGCTTGCACAAACATGCGCCCCAGTTGCCCGCCGCCGAGCACGCCCAGCGTTGCGCCGGGAAGAATCATGCTCATACGCCCACCTTCATCTCGGTGGCAGCTTTCGTCTGTGCCGCGCGGAAGTCTTTCAATTTTTGCGCCAATGCCGCGTCATGCAAAGCCAGCATCGCCACAGCAAACAGTGCCGCATTGGCCGCGCCAGCTGCACCAATGGCAAAAGTGGCTACCGGAATGCCTTTGGGCATCTGCACGATGCTGTGCAGAGAATCCACGCCCTGCAAATGCTTGGAAGCCACGGGCACACCCAGAACGGGCACCGTGGTTTTGGCAGCGAGCATGCCTGGCAAATGCGCCGCGCCGCCTGCGCCTGCAATGATCGCTTGCAAGCCTCGCGCCGCCGCGTTTTCCGCGTAAGTGAACATGGCATCCGGCATGCGATGCGCCGAGACCACCTGGCATTCGTGGGCGACACCAAAATCTGTGAGAATCTGCGCTGCGTGTTGCATCGTCTCCCAGTCTGAACTGGAGCCCATCACCACACCGACTTGAAGGTTTGTTTGCGTCATCCCTTGGATTGTAAGCAGCCGCCCTCAGATTCCTGTACACCTAGCCTGATTGAACCCTATGATTGATGTGACCATCGCCAACTTCGAGACCGAAGTCGTTGAAGCCTCCAATAGCATCCCCGTCTTGCTCGATTTCTGGGCCCCGTGGTGCGGCCCGTGCAAAACCATTGGCCCGATGCTCGAAAAGCTCGAGGTCGATTACGCCGGGCGCTTCAAGCTCGTCAAAATCGACTCGGATGCTGAGCAACAGCATTCTGCCGCCTTTGGCATCCGCAGCATCCCTACCTGCATCTTGATGATG
>JANMDE010000116.1:0-2771 GCA_031376105.1 Variovorax sp.
CCAGCATCACGAACATGACGAACCAAGTGCGCTGGAGCCAAGACAAAAAGCTACGCAAATGGATGACCAACAGCCGGCTCGACGGCTTCAGCAAAATGACAGCCAGCATCGAAGAAGACGAGCTCGACAAAATCGCCATCCTCGAAGCGCTTCGCAGCAACGGCATGGCCGCCATAGGGAATGTAAAAAAGCTGATGGCCTCGCTGACTTGACTCATGAGCCAAGTAACGGAAAGCGATTGAATTCAAGCCTCAGGCGTTCCGGTATCCAGGGTGCCGCTAGCCAGATTCGCCCGCGCATTGCTCGCTAGCGCCTGGTATTTGCGGCGAAAGGCATCGAGGGTTTCTTCTTCCAGCTCTTCCAGGTCCATCAACGCATTGTGTGCACCCTGCGTGGCTCGGATGAGTTCATCGAGCTTGATTTGAATCGCTTCCGTGTCACGGTTTTGCGTGTTCTGAATCAAGAACACCATCAAGAAGGTGATGATCGTCGTCCCGGTGTTGATCACCAATTGCCAAGTGTCACTGAAGCCAAACAGCGGCCCTGTGATAATCCAAACGGCGATGATGCCGACTGCCAAAGCAAAAGTTCGCGGCCTTCCGCAAAAGTGTGAAGCGGCTTTGGCGAAGCCGGAATACCAGGTGGAGGTTTGCATGGTGAGCTTCTTTCAGCGGTGTTGGCATTCAAGCCATCGTATACCTGTCTTTGAGCCAACCGAATAGCAACAAGAACTAATCCTTGATCGGCTCGTAGCCAGCAACGGTTGGCGAGACCACAGAGACAAACTCTAAAGGCACCGTGCCATCGTTAAAAACACCATGTACCTCCCCGCGATGCGCCACCACCACATCGCCCGCGTTGATGCGCCGCGTATCACCCGCAAAATTGACGCGATATTGCCCGCTTCCCGAGAGCACCACCCACGTGTCTTGCCCAGCAGGATGCAGATGCGCGCTGATCGTTTGACCCGGCTTCACAACCCAAGAGATCACCGCAGAATCCACAGACTCTGTGATCACTGCGCGAATCGGTTCGCCATCGGCAGGTTGCTGAAAGGCTTTGAAAGGGAAAATACGTTCGGGATGCATCGACAGGCTCCTATCAGAATGAGCCAGGAACACGCAAGAAACGCGCCCGATTCGGGCTTAACTCATGAAGCTTTCCACGGCCCTTCAACAAACTCAGCCTCGTCTGCGCCTGGCCAGCAAGGCATCGTGACACCCACGGCTGCAAAAGAAGTCGTCCCAGTTGCACGAAATTGAAAGCGCGTGCCCAGCGGAATTGACAGGCTGACTCCCGCGTGCAATGCGACCACTTCTTCTCGGCCATCATGGCTTCGCCACATCTGCGCCTGGCCGCTCACAACATACCAAAGCTCGTCGACCGTCTTGTGCCTCACCGCCGCCGAACAGCGGCCAGGTGCTAGCTCAAAATGCGCCATGCTGCCGTGCTCCACACTGACCAACACTCGCACGTCGCAGCCATCTGGCGCTGTGACAGTGGGCGCTGCGGGCAAAGCTTGGGTGGTAAACGGAGGCATGGGATTCGTCAAGCCTCAAAATCTGGGCAGTTCTTCGGCGATGCTTTTTGAAATGCTTCGAGCTTCATGCAGTTGTCAAACGCAGCCATCGTGCGCGGCAGGCCTTCAAGCGGGGTGTTGAAGCGCTGGGCGTTGAAGATTTGGGGGACGAGGCAGCAATCGGCGAGGGTGGGGGTGTTGCCGAAGCAATACTGGCTGTCCGGCAGCAACGCAAGCTGGCGCTCAAAGCTTTCCAAGCCTTGGCGACACCAATACACATACCAAGTGTTCTTCGCCTCCTCGCTCACGCCGAGCGGACCAACCAGATATTTCAAAACACGCAGGTTATTGAGCGGATGAATCTCGCAGGCAATGCTTTGCGCGAGCGCTCGCACGCGGGCGCGGCCAAGAGCATCCGGGGGCAGCAGGGCAGGTGCCGGGTGCATCTCATCCAAATATTCGATCATGGCCATCGATTGAGTGAGCTGATCGACTCCCGTATCCAGCAATGGCACCAGGCCGTCTGGCGAAACGGCAGCGTATTCTGGCTTTTTGTGGCCTCCTTTGCCCAAATGCACCGCGATGTAGTCATAAGGCAACCCTTTAAGCTGCAAGGCGATGCGTACGCGAAAAGAGGCGGAAGAGCGGAAGAAGTTGTAGAGTTTCATGGCAGAAATACACGATGGACAAAGCTCAAGGATAACGCGAACTGACAAGCGCTCGCTCACTCGGTAATATGCGGTCATGAACAAAGAATTGAATCAGCGCCTCACACAAGTCAGCTCCGGTACACCCGGTGGGCTGCTGCAGCGGCGTTTTTGGCAACCTGTGGCATTGGTGGAGGAGTTTGACCCGCTGCTCGCGCCCGATATGGGCACGGCGGCGATGCCGCGTTTGGTCAAAGCGGTGCGGGCGCTGGGCCAAGACTTCGTTTTGGTCAAAAACCATGATGCCAGCTGGGCGCTGCTGGATAGGGACTGCCCACATCGCGGTGCGAATTTGAGCTTTGCGCGTTATGAAACTGTCAACTATCAAAATAGTAGCGAACTTCGTAGTATTTATAAGGGGGAAATGCCGATCTATCTTGAAACTGTGCCGGAAAAACCCTCTCACACTGCCATCCGCTGCCCCTTTCACGGCTGGGCATTTCAAACCAGTGGCGACGCGCCCGGCCGGTGTGTGGATACGCCTGCTGAGCCCGAGGGCTCAACCCTGTGCACGCAGATCAAGCAGCGCAGCTACGCATGTCAAG
>JANMDE010000118.1:0-3400 GCA_031376105.1 Variovorax sp.
TGAAGATTTTATTTGACGGCATTCCGTTAGACAAAGTGAGCGTGAGCATGACGATGAATGGCGCAGTGCTGCCGATTCTTGCGGGCTACATCGTGGCGGCAGAAGAGCAGGGTGTATCGCAAGATAAGCTTTCTGGCACGATTCAAAATGACATTCTCAAAGAATTCATGGTGCGCAACACCTACATTTATCCGCCTGAGCCGAGCATGCGCATCATTGGCGACATCATTGAATACACCGCAACTCATATGCCGAAATTCAATTCGATTTCGATCAGCGGCTATCACATGCAAGAAGCTGGCGCTAACCAAGCGCTGGAGCTGGCCTTTACCTTGGCCGATGGCAAAGAATATGTGAAAACGGCGATTGCCAAAGGCATGGATGTGGATGAGTTTGCCGGGCGCTTAAGCTTCTTTTGGGCGATTGGCATGAACTTCTACCTAGAGGTGGCCAAAATGCGCGCCGCGCGCCTGCTGTGGTGCCGCATTATGAAGGGCTTTGACGCTAAACAGCCTAAGAGTTTGATGCTGCGCACGCACTGCCAAACCTCGGGCTGGTCGCTGACTGAGCAAGACCCCTACAACAACATAGTGCGCACCACGATTGAGGCGATGGCGGCGGTGTTTGGCGGCACGCAGTCGCTGCATACCAATAGCTTTGACGAAGCCATTGCCTTGCCGACCGAATTCAGTTCGCGCATTGCGCGCAACACGCAGCTCATCATCCAGGAAGAGACGCACATCGGCGCGGTGGTAGACCCGTGGGCCGGCAGCTACATGATGGAAAAGCTCACGCAAGACATGGCCGACGCAGCATGGAAAATTATTGAGGAAGTAGAAGCCATGGGCGGCATGGTGAAAGCCGTAGACAGCGGCTGGGCCAAGCTGAAGATAGAGGCGGCAGCGGCAGAGAAGCAGGCGCGGATTGATTCTGGGCGCGACGTGATCGTGGGGGTGAACAAATACAAGTTGGCGGAAGAAGACGCGATTGAGACGAGAGCGATTGACAATGTGGCGGTGCGGGATGCGCAGATAGCTAGGCTGAAGACTATTAAGGAAAAACGTGACTCTGCCCTTATATCTTCTGCATTGTCTGCTATCACGTTTGCAGCAGAGCATCCCGACGCTAAAGATGCAGACGGCAATTCAGTCAACTTGCTTGACCTCACCGTTAAAGCCATCCGACTGCGTGCGACGGTGGGCGAAGTGAGCGATGCGATGGAAAAAGTCTTTGGCCGCCATCGGGCCGATACGCAAAAGGTGACGGGTGTGTATGCTGCTGCTTATGATTCTGCCGAGGGTTGGGACAAACTCAAAACGGAAATCGCGGCATTCGGGGAAGCGCAAGGCCGCCGCCCGCGCGTGATGATTTCAAAGCTCGGCCAAGATGGGCATGACCGTGGCGCGAAAGTGGTGGCTACGGCGTATGCCGATTTAGGCTTTGATGTAGACATGGGGCCGCTCTTCCAAACGCCCGAGGAATGCGCCCGGCAAGCGATTGAAAACGATGTGCATGCAGTGGGCGTATCCACGCTGGCTGCGGGCCACAAAACGCTGGTGCCCGCCATCATTGCAGAGCTCAAAAAACAAGGCGCAACCGACATCATCGTCTTCGTCGGCGGCGTGATTCCTCGGCAAGATTATGAATTTCTGTATGAGGCGGGCGTGAAAGGCATCTATGGCCCTGGCACGCCGATTGTGGCCAGCGCGAAGGATGTGCTGGAGCAGATTCGTAAGGCTTTTGCGTGAGTATGGCTGTGCAGGAGATTGTGGGCACGCCCAGTATGGCGCAGCGCCGCGCTGTGGCTAAAGCGATTACGTTGCTTGAGTCGACGCGCTCTGACCATCGTGCGCAAGCGGATGAATTACTTACAGCTTTGTTGCCGCATACGGGTAAGAGCTTTCGCCTTGGGATCAGCGGTGTGCCCGGGGTGGGCAAGAGCACGTTTATTGAAGCGCTGGGCTTGCATTTGATCGCGCAGGGGCATCGTGTGGCGGTGCTCACGATTGATCCTTCTTCTAGCGTATCGGGTGGCTCGATTTTGGGTGACAAGACGCGGATGGAGATGTTGTCAGTTCATGAGAAAGCGTTTATTCGCCCGAGCCCGAGCAGTGGTACGTTGGGCGGCGTGGCATCGAGCACGCGCGAGGCGATGTTGGTGTGTGAAGCGGCGGGCTATGACATCGTGATTGTAGAAACTGTGGGCGTGGGGCAGAGCGAGATAGCTGTGGCGGGGATGACGGATCTTTTCGTGCTGATGCAGCTGCCCAACGCAGGTGATGATTTGCAAGCGATCAAAAAAGGTGTGATGGAGTTGGCGGATTTGGTGGTGATCAACAAAGCCGATATCGATCCAGATGCTGCTACCAAGGCGCAGGCGCAGATTGTGAGCAGCATGCGGATTTTTGAAATGCATGGGCACAATGTGCATGAGAAGACCGATGCGTTGCAGCGCGTGATGCTACTTTCGGCCTTGAAGGGCACGGGCGTTACGCCATTTTGGGAAACTGTTGCGGCCTTCAAGCTGCAGCGCGAAGCCAGTGGGCAACTGGCGCAGCGCCGTCAGCAGCAAGCGGTGAGCTGGATGTGGGAGCGCATTGACGCCAGCTTGAAGCATGCCTTTAGCCAGAGCCATGCAGTAAAAGCGCTCTTGCCCCAACTCACCGCAGAGGTGGCAAGTGGCAGGCTAGCAGCCTCCACCGCTGCAAGAACCCTGTGTCACGCGTGGGAGCACCCGACAACATGAGTAAATGGTTTTGGCACTTGGTGGTGGCTGCCATGGCAGTGCTTTCAAGCAGTGCAGCCTGCTACGCCGCGCCGCTTGTGGCGGGCGAGGCGCAGAGTTTTGTGTTTACCGATGTAGGTTACTTTGCCAATAAGCCCATCAGCGTGTATTACTACAAGGCAAAAAGCGCAGGACCCGACGCGAAAGTGCTCATTGCGATCCACGGCATGGAGCGCAACGCTAAGCAGGCGCGTGACAACTGGCAGGCCTATGCCGAGAAACACCAACTCATCGTACTTGCACCCGAATTTGATGAGGCACGGTTTTCTGCGCGTCTCTTCAACATGGCTAATTTGGAAGACCGTGACCGTAGCCATTGGACCTTCCAAATCGTGGAGCATTTGTTTGATTTCGTGCGCGTTAGCGAACAGCTCGCCACGCAGCGCTACCTATTGTTCGGCCATTCGGCGGGCGGGCAGTTCGTTCACCGCTTCATGTTGCTGACAGATGATCCTAAAGTCTCCGCGGCAGTGGCGGCCAATGCCGGTAGTTACACCATGCCTGTCTACCCTGCTACGGCGGCGGACGACACATTTCCTTACGCGCTGGACGAGCGCATGGTGAGCGAGGCCAAACTGCGACAAGTGTTTGCACGCAAGCTGTTCGTGATGCTGG
>JANMDE010000028.1:0-5677 GCA_031376105.1 Variovorax sp.
CCTCACAAACCCATGCCCGGGAAAATGCTTGCCGCAACTGCTCATGCCCGCAAGCAGCAAACCATGCATCAAACTCTTGGCCAAGAGCGAAGCCACGCGCGCATCGCGGTGAAATGCCCGATCCCCAATCACCGACCTGCCGCCGTAATCCAAATCGAGCACTGGCGTGAAGCTCATGTCCACACCGCAGGCGCGTAGTTCAGCAGCAAGCACATAGCCGCAAGCCGTGGCCGCATTCGTGGCTTTCATCGCACCGCTACCGGAGGGGCCTTTTCCATCCTGCATCCATAAATCACCCAGCTTGCGCATTGGCGGTAAATGCGTGAAGCCATCTGTCTTGAAGCGTTGCACCCGTCCGCCTTCATGGTCTACCAGAATCAGTAAATCCGAACGTACGGCTTTGATTTCTGCACACAACTGCGTCAGCTGCATGCGGTCTTGCCAATTACGCGCAAACAAAATCACCCCGCCTGTGAGCGGATGCGCGAGGCGGCGACGATCCTGCTCATTCAGCGTGAGGCCTGCAACGTCGAGGATGATGGGGGCGTGGAGTGTCATGTTGATTCTTTCTATTAATTTAATAGCATACTATGCAAGTAATATGAGGGCAAGAAGCCAATTTCTCATAAATCTAGACTCTTTCCACCACGCAGAACGATGCGGCGTAATCGCTCTCATCCGTCACCGTGATATGCGCCTTCAATTGCTTGGCTTCAAACCATTCTTTCAAGCCACTATGCAACACAATGCGCGGCTCGCCTGATGGCAGCTTCGCAATTTCACACAGCCGCCACGTCATCGGCATGCGCATGCCGAGACCAATCGCTTTGGAAAATGCTTCTTTGGCTGAAAAGCGCGTCGCCAGATAGCGCACACCCCGCTCAGGCCAACGCGCTGAGCGCTGCCGCCAAGTAACCAGCTCCGCTTCGCTCAAAATCTTTTGCGCAAAGCGCTCGCCATGCTTGTCCAAGCTCGCTTTGATGCGGCGGATGTCGCAAATATCAGTGCCGATGCCGTAAATCATGCAATATCAACCGGCGGACTGCAATGCCGCCAAATACGCCTTGACCGCCTTTGAATAGCCGATTTCCAGCGCATCCGCCACAAAGGCATGGCCGATCGACACCTCAGCAAGAAAAGGTATCGTCTCGATGAAAGGCTTCAAGTTCGCTTGCGTCAAATCATGGCCAGCGTTAACACCTAAGCCAGCGTCTCTCGCAGCATCCGCAGTCGCTTTGAATTGCGAAAGCACCTCAGCCTGAGAATCAGTACCAAACGCACTTGCCCATGTCTCGGTATACAGCTCCACACGATCTGCACCCACGGCTTTGCACGCAGCCATCTGCGCTGGATCAGGATCCATGAAGAGGCTCACACGCACACCAAGCGCGCGGCATTCGTCAATTAACGGCTTCAGCTGCTCTGCATCTTGCGGAAAACTCCAGCCATGATCCGAGGTGCTCTGCCCTTCCGTATCGGGCACGAAGGTGGCTTGATGCGGTTTGACCGAGCGAATGAAATCCATCAAGTTATGAAACGGATTGCCTTCAATGTTGTATTCCCGCCCTGGCCACAGGCGCATCAACTCGGCAATTTCATACACATCGTTTTTGCGAATATGCCGCTCATCTGGGCGCGGATGCACCGTGATGCCCGCTGCGCCCGCCTTCAAGCACAGCTCAGCAGCGCGCGTCACGCTCGGGTAGCCCACGTGGCGCGTGTTGCGCACGAGCGCCACTTTATTGACATTCACGGAAAGTGCTGTGTGGATTGAGTTCTTCATGAACAATCGCTCTTTACCCGTTATAAAACCAAGATAGTTTGCTATTAAAATAATAGCAATTAGAAATCACCCGAACGCCTGTGCATCCATCATCAGCTGCCGCGTACGAAAGCCCCGGCTGCCTGCGTGATAGTTTAGCAAGCTGCGCAGCAATTGCTTGAGTGCGGATTTATCCGCTGGCTTCATCGCCTGCACCGCTTCGCGCGCTGGGAAAATCGCCGCCCGCTGATCCAGCGCCGTTTGCAAACTGCGCCAAGCCGTTGCCGTCAAAGCAGCCTCATCCGGCAAAGCGCCGCCCGCCTCTCGCAACCCCACCTCAGGCACCAAGCTGTAAAGCACATCGTCTTCCAAAGCGCCCATGGAAAAGCTATCCACATCCAGCGTGGGCAGTAGCCCAATCTCGCGCAGCAACACTAATTCAAACGCCCGCAATGATGCATCCAACTGCGCCGCATCGCGCAGCCAAACGCAGGCCTGCGCGTAAGCATCAAACAAAAGCTCATGCGGATCATCCCGCGCCAGCAGCTTCATCATCAATTCATTGAGGTAATAGCCCGAAAGCAACGCATCGCCAGAGGGCATCGTGAGCCCGCCCTGCCATTCCGCGCCTTTGAGCGTATGCACCTCCGCATCCCCCGAAAAACTGATCGAGAGCAACTGCAACGGCAACAAAATCGCCCGAAACTGCGAGCTAGGCCGCTTCACCCCCTTCGCCACAATCGCCACCCGCCCCTGATGCCGCGTCAGCACCTCCAAAATCAAACTGCTCTCGCTCCAATCGTAGCGATGCAAGACGAAGGCAGGTTCGTGGAGAGTTTTTTTCATGCGGCAGGTTTAAAACACAAACTCAAAACAATTGATTATCAGAAGAATGGAAGAATACTCACAGATTTTTTAAGAAATCTAACAACAAACGACTCACCTCCTCAGGCTTTTCCTGCTGTGTCCAATGGCCGCAATTACTAACAATAATGCTCTGCTTTAAGTTGGGTACGGTTTCAGGCAAGCGATCAAAATTGCGCTGTGTTTGCGCGCGCACCGGATCTTGCTCGCCCACGATGAATAGCGCAGGTTGCATGACCTTTGCGCCCTCAAATTTCATCATCAATTCCCAGTTTTTATCTAAATTTCGATACCAATTTAGTGGGCCAGAAAAACCTTTTCGTTGATAGTCTGCAACGTAGTTGCTGAATTCAACTTCGCCTATCCATACCGGTGCGCTACCTGGATCTACCAAAGTGTCGAGGAATTTTGCATTGCGAGAAGCAGGTGCCAAAGCCCTTCTACGACGTTCACCCTCAGCAGAAAACGAAAAGTACTGCGCACGCAACGCACGGCCTACATCACCATCCAGCTCGGCTTCTGCCATGCCGGGCGCTTGGAAATACTCAATATAGAAAAAACGACCGCCATACAGTCTTTTAAATATCGACATCGGAGCTTCTGGGCCGCGCTGAGAATATGGCACTGAGAGCGCAGCCACTGCTCTAAACCGTGTGGGTTGCAGCAAGCAAGCGTTCCAAGCAAGTACAGCGCCAAAATCGTGGCCAACAATGGCGCAGCTCGACTCACCAAGTGCATCTAATAAATCTGTTAAGTCCTTTACCAGCTCAACAATGGTATACGCTGAAATCTGCTTTGGAGAGTCGGTTTGACCGTAGCCACGCAAATCTGGTGCGATGACGCGAAAGCCTTGCGCAGACAGCGCCTTGACTTGATGCCGCCATGAACGGTGCAGCTCAGGGAAACCATGACACAACATGACGGCAGGGCCAGAGCCCTGTATCAGCACATGCATTTCAATGTTGTTGACCTTGACTTTACGCGTCGTAGGTTCAGAGGCTGGGGAAGATTGTGAAAGTGCGGGAAAGGCGGTCGCGACCATACCAGCGGCGACGCATTGCACGAGTTTTCTTCTGACTCGGCTTTGTTGTGGCGATGTGTCAGGGTCTAAGTTGAATGGAGGCATGGCAGCTACAAAATTTATTCTATGTACGCGGATGGTTTGCAGCTTCAAATAGACCTGTCAGGCATTTCAACTTAGAAAGTGTCGTGTGCTATTCATACCCAAAACTCTTCACCCGCTCCGCGTTGTCAGCCCAGCCGCCTTGCACTTTGACCCACAGTTGAAGGAAAACTTTGGCATCCATTAGGCGCTCTAATTCTTGGCGGGCTTCGGTGCCCATGCGCTTTAAGCCTTCGCCGCCTGCGCCGATCACCATGGCTTTGTGGGAGTCACGCTCCACAATGATGGTGGCGGCGATTTTGACGAAGCGGCCGACGGTTTTACCGGGCTCTTCTTTGAATTGATCGATCACCACGGTGCTGGTGTAAGGCAGCTCATCGCCAGTGAAGCGAAAGAGCTTTTCGCGGACGATTTCGGCGGCCATGAAGCGCTCGGATTTGTCGGTGACTTCCTCGCCGGTGTAAATCCAAGCTTGCTCGGGCAGGTATTTTTCGCAAAGAATGAGCAGCCGCTCGATGTCTTTTTTCTGCTTGGCGCTCATGGGGATGATTTCGGCGAACTGGATGGTTTTAACGACCTCGAGGTCTTCTGCGCTGATCTCAGCCGTGTCAATACCTTCTGCTTCTGAGGCTGCTTGTGCGTCTGTACTTACACCCTCATCGCCGTCTTCTGCCGGTTTGGCAGCGCTCTGTGCTTTGGTCTCGCGGCTGTGCTCTGGGGCTGACTCAAATTTGATCGCACCCATGCCTTTGGCATGCACCTCTTGCAACCAAGGCGCAATATCTGCGCGGCGGTTCACGGTATCGAGCTTATTTGCAACGAGCACCACGGGCACGCCCTTAGCTTGCTTGCCCAAGAGTGAAAGCACCTTGGCATCTGCGCCCGATAAGCGCCCAGCTTCAACGACCAGCAAAATCAAATCCACCCCGCTCACTGCGCCGGTGACGGTCTTGTTGAGTGAGCGGTTCAGCGCGGTGCCATGGCGCGTTTGAAAGCCTGGCGTGTCAGCAAACACGAATTGCGCAGCGCCAGATGAGCGAATGCCCAAGATGCGATGGCGCGTGGTTTGCGCTTTGCGCGAGGTGATGCTAACTTTTTGGCCGACCAGGGCGTTGAGCAAGGTGCTTTTACCGACGTTGGGTTTACCAACGATTGCAATCAGGCCGCAGCGCCGGGCAACGCCTTCAGGGGCTCCAGCGGCTGGCGCAGCATCCGCTGGTTTCTGGAAAAACGCATCCAGCAAAGGATTACTTGGCGCATTATTGGGAACAAGTTTTTTCATGATTTTGGCTTTTCGCCCTTATAGAATCTTCATTATTTGCTATTCAATCAATAGCAAATCGGGATCACGCCACCGTCTTCAGCAACTTGAGCATGGCCATGGCGGCTTCTTGTTCTGCCGCTCGGCGCGAACTGCCAAAGCCGCGTGCCTCCACATGCATTTGCTCAATGGCGCACTGCACTTCAAAGGTTTGCCGATGCGCTGCACCGGTAATGCTCATCACGTTATACGCAGGCAACTTGAGCTTTTTGCCTTGCAGCAGCTCTTGCAGCTCGGTTTTGGCATCTTTGGCTGCGGCGGGCATCTCGGGATTGATTTCCACTTTGTCAAACAAGCGGTGCACCAGCGCAGAGGCTTTTTCAAACCCCGCATCGAGATAAACCGCACCAATCACCGCTTCCAAAGCATCGGCAAGAATAGATGGCCGCTTGCTACCGCCAGAGCGCAATTCGCCTTCTCCCAGGCGGATCAGGTTGCCAAGATGCAGCTCTTGCGCAATTTTGTGCAGCGTATCTTGTTTGACGAGATTGGCTCTAACGCGCGAAAGCTCGCCCTCTTGCAAGGTGCCCAAAGCTTGGAACAGCATGCCAGAGACGGCGAGATTGAGCACAGAATCGCCCAAAAACTCCAAGCGCTCGTTGTGATC
>JANMDE010000030.1:0-1935 GCA_031376105.1 Variovorax sp.
ACCAACCACCGTTGCGATAGCCGCAATCCACCCCGTGGACATCCGCATCGGCGCTAATATGCCGCCTGCATCTGCTGCATCGTGGTTCGCAGCTCCAAGCTCAGTCCACTCGCGATAGGGACTCGCTCCGCCTAAATAGAATCGCTCAACGGCTCCGAAGTGGAATGCAAATGGCTGTCTGCCACTGCGTAGGTGGCAAACTACGCGGATCGTTCAAATACTCTTCCATCGGCGGCTGCTCACCGGGCTCTTCGCCGCTTTGAGGCAGCCAAACTTTGTAGAGCCAAGCATAAGCCGTGTGCAGCTCAGCATAAGGCCCAGTGAAGATCATGCGGGCGCAGCGGCCGCTGCTCGTGTGCGTCAGGTGCACGGGCGCATCTTGTTCGGTCAGCGTAAAGCCTTCGGGCACACCAACACAGGCCTCGCTGCGCAAATCGGCCAGTGGTTTGGATTCAGGGTCGTCGTAGTAGATGCCAAACATCGGCGTGGCAGCATGCATCAAATTGCGGCCAATCGCCCAAGCAGTGAGCTTTTGGAAGCTGTCGCCAATCGCGTTATAGCTGCCCCGATGCGGCAGCGCAGCCACGCGCACGGGATCAAGCTGCACGATCTTGACAGCCGCCTCGGGCGATTCGCCCAAACCAGTGGGGAATGATGGGGTCATTTTGCTTCCTTTCAAAACAGCCGCAGCACTTTGCTGCACCAAAGCAAGCGAAGCCTTCGCATGCTGGCGATACTGCGCAGGCGGCAGGCCATAGGTCTGTCTAAACACCCGACCAAAAGCCTGCACGCTGCCATACTCCGCGCGCCGCGCAATCTGCGCCACGGGCTGCTCACTCGTCACGAGTTGCACCGCCGCCCGGTGCAGCCGCATACGCCGAACCGTCTCAGCCACCGGCTCGCCCATCACCACGGTGTAGACGCGGTGAAAGTGATAAGGCGAGAAATGCGCCAACTCTGCGAGCCGATCCAGATCAAAAGGCTGATCCAAATGCTGCACCAGCCAATCTGTGACGCGCTGCATCCGAGCGCGCCAAGCATCGAGCGTGACCTCCCGGTTCTCAGGCCGCAGACTCAAATTGTTCACGGCTTAGCCCAACTGGCGCACGCCAATATGAATCGCCACTTCATCCGCGCCGATGTACTGCTCAAAATCTGTTCGGTACACGCGCGCCACATCCGTGCGCGGCTGGCCAAAATGCTGCCAAATCTGCCCCCAAGCATCAATCACCGCCTGCGGCATTGCGCCCTTGCCGCGAAACACGAGGTATTGCCCGGCTTGAATCTGCACGGTTTGCGTATTCGCAGGCGCTGCGCCTGAAGCGATTGCATCCGAAGGCACACCCGCCGTCACATCAAACGTCCCCATCGCATCGCTCTCGTAATGGCTATACACACCCACAACGCCAGCCGTTGGCTGAAACAGCGGGCTGCCAAAAAACTGCTGCCACAGCCCGCCAATTTTCCCGGTCTGTGGATTTTGCTCCGCCGCATTCGTGGTGCGCGCTTGGAAGCCCGTCACGCTAAAGGCTTCGATGGTTTTGATCTCAGTGCTCATATGCTCTCCTTTGCGAATGATATGAGCAGACTGTAATGAAAGCGATTGAACTTTGGTTGCGGTCTTTTGGCGTGGATGGCGTTCTATAGGTTTCACGCCACCTTCTGTACCATCGGGCAGTTGCCTCAGAACGTTTTTTGAAAACACACGCGATTTCGGCCTCGGTGAACAAACCATGGTCTCCACGCGCCTTCCTAAAAATTTCTGATTCAACCGCCCAATGGTTTCCGTTGAATGGTTTATTGACGCGCGGGAAACAACTTCGTCTGGTGTGAAAAACTGAACCTGTCCCCGAAGTGTGGACACCAAAGAAATCTATTGCTGGGTTGTTCGCCCAGCGCGTTTGATCATATCTGAGCGGCCTCCTTGTATACATT
>JANMDE010000042.1:0-2310 GCA_031376105.1 Variovorax sp.
AGTTTGCAGGCGCATCGCTGCGCAGCCAAGCCGCGAGACCAGCAAGCCATGAGCGCACGCTACATGCCGCCGCTTGCAAAATCATAGTGGCGCGAGAAGCTACTGTAGGTCAGGCGTGGCCACTGAAAATTCGGCACGAAAGCTTGGCCATAGGTCGTGCCCGTGCCGGCGGCGGCAAAGCGCAGGCTCCGCACGCTATCCGTACCCATCGCTACGCTGGCCTTGCTGATGACGGCGGCTGCGTCTAGCGGAGGCGGGGTGGTGGCACACGATGCAAGCCAGAGGGTGGATGCGGCGGCTGCCAAAGCCAAGAGTGTGTGGCGACGAGCTTTCATTCGTGTCTCCTTTTATTGAAAGTCAAGACACGATTCAATCGCTTGCCCCAAGTTCCGAAAGCTATGGAAAACCCTTGGCTTTAGCTTCGTCTTGAATTTTCGACTGCTTCGCCTTCACACCACCCGCTCGCCTGCCACGAGACGTGCCCGAAAAAGCCGAGGCCTTTTCTTATCAAAACTCTGTGCGGGATACCACGAGCTACTGTTCTTTTGTAGCGATGATGACTTTGCAGGCCGCGCCCGACCAGAAAAGACTTCGTTTTTTCAGACCCATCACGTAGCGGGTGGAGAGGGTTGGTGCGCTGTAGATGACTATCGATTTGATAGCGTACTGCGTATATCTTATAATGGGTGGAGGCCGATTTGACTTATATGATGAGGTGTCTGCAAATCGTTCGCGCTTCGCCAGAGCGAGGATTTAGTCGTCACCGCGCGTCCCCTTCGTTGTCTTCTTATTCAACGTGATACCCGCCTTCGGAGTGCTCTTCGCCTTGCGTAACTTGGTTTCGGCATCCTGTTTTGCGGCGAATATCGCTTTCTCTGCCCAATGCTTCATCGCGGTGCGCTCAATGAAGACATCTGGCGGAGCTTGATAGTACTGAAGCGTGGCTATGCCCCCTTCTTTCGGATACGAGAAGATCGGAAGCCCTCTTGCAACGAAGTCTGCTGCCGTTGAAGCATTCGCCTTGAAGTACAGCGTGTCGTCATGAACTGTGGCAATGAAAAGATCGTCGCAGTAGATATAGACACCACCGAACATCTTGCGCTGACGCAGAACTCCCAGTCCCGATAAAAGGTGGAGGACGGTGCTGAGCAAATCCGAGTCGAGTTTCAGGCTGGACGATCGGTGCGACATGGTCGCCGCGCTTGCGGTCTTGGCGACGCTAAACCTGCCATGCCGCACTCAGAAGAACTCGCAGATCGATGTGCGCAACCAACAAGCGGGTGCATGAAGTAGGTAGACAATTTCATTGAATTCACTATAGCGTAAAACAGAGAAAAACCAGTTGGCTTTCGGTCGGGTTTTGTTGCTCTTCTTAGTATGGTAAGTCTGTCCGGTGAAAGCGATACCAGTTCACACTTTGATGATGAAATCAGCTTCTGCCCTTTAAAAAATATGCGTAGTGTGCTACGAAATTAGTAGTAATCTATAACGCGCCAAGTGTCTCAATCCGCTACGTGATGGGTCTGAAAAAACGAAGTCTTTCCCGGTCGGGCGCGGCCAACCATGCAATCATCGCTACAAAAGATGGAAGCTCGTGGTATCCCCCACTGAGCGTCATCAGGAAAGGCCTCGGCTTTTTCGGGCACGTCGCGTGGCAGGCGAGCGGGTGGAGCGAAACCGTTGATCGCCAAGCAGCAAAAGCAGTGCTAAGCAGTCGCCCCAAACTGCAAGGCCGCCAGCTTCGAATACACCCCGCCTTTAGCAACCAGATCGTCATGCTTACCAATTTCAACAATCCGGCCTTTGTCGAGCACGACAATGCGGTCGGCTTTTTGAATCGTGGCCAAGCGATGCGCGATCACGAGAGTCGTGCGGTTTTGCATGGCGCGTTCTAGAGCGGCTTGCACCATGTGCTCGCTTTGCGCATCGAGGGCGCTGGTGGCTTCGTCGAGCAGGAGGATAGGGGCATTTTTCAGCATCGCGCGGGCAATGGCGATGCGCTGCTTTTGGCCGCCAGAGAGACGCACGCCGCGCTCGCCTAGGAATGTGTCGTAGCCCTCGGGGAGCGATTGGATGAATTCGTCGGCAAAGGCATCTTTGGCGGCTTGCTTGACTTGCGCGTCGCTCGCGTCGGGCTTGCCATAGCGGATATTCTCTAACGCGCTGCTGGAGAAGATCACGGCATCTTGAGGCACCACGGCAATCGCGCCGCGCAGGGCTTGCAAAGACAGCTCTTCAATCGGCACGCCAAAAAGTTGAATGCTGCCTTGCTGAGGCTCATAAAAACGCTGGAGTAACTGAAACACCGTC
>JANMDE010000052.1:0-2525 GCA_031376105.1 Variovorax sp.
CGAGCTGATCACGCAAGAGGCCACGTTGGACGAGCGCATGCGCCAAGCCGCTCTTGCACCAAGGCAACCCGAAATTCATATCACGCCCGAGCCCAACACCCCTTATGCCTTGGTTGTCACCATGACCGCGATGGCGCAGAAAATGGGGCTGCGGCAAGTGGGCGTGGTCAATTGAGCTAAAGCGCATCACAGCCACGTCAAGCCATGTCGATCCAAGCGCTTGCTGATTCTCTCGGCATCTCCATCTCCACCGTCTCACGCGCGCTCAATGGCTATTCCGATGTGAGTGCCGCCACACGCCAGCGCGTGTTTGATGCGGCCAAGGCCATGAATTACACGCCGCATCCCGTGGCGCATCGCTTGGCCACTGGCAAAACCGGCGCAGTGGCCATCATTAACTCCACACGCAGCGACCGAGCGTTTGTCGGCAGTGCCGGTGCATTGAACACCGGCGCTTCTTTGGTGTTGCGGGCGCACAATTACTTTACCCTGTCGCTGACTTTACCCACCGATGACGGTGAAATGCCCGAGCTTGAGCGACTGTTGACCGGGCGCTTGGTCGATGGCGTGGTGCTCACCCGCACGCGAACGCGGGATCCGCGCGTGCAGCTCTTGCAAGAGAGAAAAATTCCTTTCGTGACGTATGGCCGCACCCTAGACAACGCGCCCCATGCGTGGGTCGACACAGACAGCGCAGGCGCATTCGAGCTGGCCACGCGCACGCTGCTTGATCTTGGCCACCAACGCATTGCCCTGATCAATGGCATGGTACATATGAGCTTTGCTTCTCTGTATGAGCAGGGGTTTCGCAAAGCGCTCAGAGAAGCTGGCTTTGCTCCCGATGCCTGCCCAGTTCATTACACCGACATAACCGGCCGAGCCGGGCATCATGTGGCCGCACAGCTGCTTGGCGCGAGCGATGCAAAGGCCAGACCCACCGCCTTCGTCTGCGCCACCGATGCGATTGCGCTGGGGGTGATGGCGGCTGTGCGTGAGGCTGGCCTGCGCGTTGGCAAAGATGTGTCGGTGATAGGCTATGGCAACAGCGAGGCGGGGCAATTTTCTCAGCCGCCACTGGCCAGCTTCGAGCATGAGATTTTCGAGAACGGTCGCCGCGTCGCTCAATTGCTGCTGCAGTTGATCTCTGGTAATCCCCCGAATCAGCCTCAGGTGTTGGAGCCAGCGAAGCTACTGCTTCGTGCGTCCGTGGGAGCACGGCAGGCAGGCCCAGCCCCTTAGGCGCATGTAACCACCTTGATGCAGTCATGCCCTTGATGGATTGATAATCAGCACCATGCAAACTTATCACGCCTGTGTTGACATCGGCGGCACGAAAGTCGCCGTCTCGCTAGCAGACTCACAATCTGCCGCCACCCGAACGCTGCATGCGCGCATGGCTGAGCCCACGGCAAAAGAGGGGAGCAACGATGCCCTGGCAAGGCAAATCATTCATCTGCTCGATGCCAGCATGGCGCAGCTGGGTATTGCGCGTAACCAGATTGCCAGCGTAGGCATTTCTTCGTGTGGCCCGTTTGTTGTCAATCGCGGCATGGTCGAGCTGGCCGCACCCAACATCTGCGGCGGCCTCGCAGGCAAAGCGCGCGGTCTGCCCAACGATTGGCAAACCGCATTGCTGCAAGCGCCGATTGCTGCCTTGTATCCGAATGTGCGGGTAGAAAACGATTGCATTGGCGCACTGGAAGCCGAGCGTAGCTGGGGCGCTTTGCAAGGTATCCGCAACAGCGCCTACGTGACGTGGAGCACTGGCATCGGCATGGGCTTGTGCGTCGATAACCATGTTTTGCGAGGCAAGAATGGCAATGCGGGGCATGCTGGGCATATGTTTGTGAGCGACAACACAGATGCGCTATGCGGCTGCGGGAACATCGGCGATCTGGAAGGCTTGGTGGCAGGCAATGCCATTGAGCGACGCTTTGGGCACGAAGCCGCTACTATTTTTGTAGCATACCGTGCAGGAAATACAAGGGCAAAAGACCAAATTGATGCACTATGCCGGGATATGGGCCGCGCTTTGTACAACCTGATCGTCACGCTGGATCTTGAGCGCATCAGCCTAGGCGGCAGCGTCTTTTGGCACAACCAAGACATCATCTTGCCATTGCTGCGTCAGGAGATCAGCGGCAGGCTTGCGGCGCTCACCGATGGCTGCGACCTCGTGCCAGCGGGGCTGGGTTTGCAGGTGGGGGATTTTGGGGCGCTGGCTTTGACGCGGGCTGTTTAGCTTTTTGCGCGCTTGTTGCCTTGGCGCGCCAGGTCTGGGTTAGCGCTATTCAGGCGCCTTCATGGCGGGGTACCGCAAATCAGTCGCCCGAATAGCGCTAACCCAGACCGACTCTTCTGAGTCCCCCCACAAGTGGCGGGGCTTACTTCTTCTTCACCGGCCGCTTCCAATCCGCAATAGACACTTGCTTGCCGCGCGCCACACTCAGCGCACCAGCGGGGGTGTCTTTCGTGATGGTCGAGCCGCCGCCAATCGTGCCACCCTCGCCAAGCGTTACGGGCGC
>JANMDE010000070.1:0-7948 GCA_031376105.1 Variovorax sp.
GCTCAATGGCGGCACGATCGCTTCGGTGATGAACATGATCGAATCGGGTGAACGCAAATCGCTCGACGACCCGTTTTTACTCAACCCGGCGGGCAGCATTCCAAAAGACACCGCACCTCACCGCGACCCTTTAGGCGCACATTGGGATGCCGACTTCAAAGCTTGGCTTGGCCTCTTCGTGATGGGGCCGGTCAACACGCGGGTGGTACGCCGCAGCCTCGCGCTGCGCGGGCTGGATGCCAGCTACCAAGAATATTTGCGCTTTGGCCGCTCTTTGGCCGCAGGCGCTGTGGCGGCGAGCTTTGGTGTGAGCTCAAAAATCAGCATGGGTTTGATGGAGCTGTCACCGCTTCGCAAGATGGCGCAAAAGTTCATCCCCCAGCCCGGCCAAGGCCCGAGCGCAGCCAGCATGGCAAAAGGGTTTTTTAAAATTGAGCTGGTCGGCCAATCGGCGCAAGGCCACAAGCTGCGCGCCGTGATTGGCGACAGCCTGGATGCAGGCAACGGTGCCACGGTAAAGATGATGTGCGAATCGGCTTTGGCTTTGGCTGAAGATGAAGATCAGTTGCCGAAAGCTGCTGGCGTGATCACGCCCAGCGTGGCCTTGGGCGACGTGCTGGAAAAACGCTTGATCGCAGCGGGCATGCGCGTGGAAGTTAGCGAGGCGGCTTGATGCTCGGGAGTCGGTTGAGGCGCTGGCTTAAGCCCGCGCCGCAGATGCAGGCATTTCCCGCTGGCCAGCGCGTGCTTGCAGCTCTTCGGTGGTCTCACCGGGGCCATGCGCATTCCAACCGGGCGGCATGATGATCAAGCCAGCAGCTTCCCGCACGGATTTGGCACCGCGCACATCATGAAACAGCGCCAGCCATTGGTGCAGCTCTACTTTGAGCGGATTGTGGCTGGTGATGGGTTGCACCCAGCCGTAGCGGCAGGGCAAGTCCGCCCGCTCTTCGCGGTACGTGCCAAAAAGGCGGTCAAACACGATCAATACGCCGCCATAGTTCGCGTCCAGATAATCTAAATTTGCCGCATGGTGCACGCGATGCGCGCTGGGTGTGTTGAGGAGGTATTCCAGAATGCCGAGTTTGGGAATCCAAGTGGCATGCAGCCAAAATTGGTAAAGCAAATTGATAGCTAAGCAGGCCAGCACCACCTTGGGCGAAAAACCCAATGCCATCAGGGGCAAAAAGAAATAGATCGCGCCCGAGAAAAATGCCGTCCAGCCCAAGCGATACGCCGCCGCCAACGTGAGCTGATTCGGCGAATGATGCACCGCATGCGTGCACCACATGATACGCACACGGTGGCTGGCGCGGTGATACCAGTAATAGCAAAACTCTTGCCCCACAAACAGCAAAGCAAATGCCCACAATCCAGTGAGTGGCACAGTGAACAGGCGATGCTCCCAAACCCATTGCGCAATCGGGCTGACCAAGATACCGGGCAAGAGAAAGCGCTGCACATTGCGCACCAGCAAATCCAACACCGACACGCCAAACGCACGCCAATCGTAGCTGCCCGGTGCGCGCAAATGCATCCAAACAGCCTCAATCAGCGAGGCCATGAGCACAATCACAGGCAGCAAGATTAGAAAACGCGGTGGACTGTCCATGCTTAACACTTTAGCGCAGATTTATGCGCAGAAAATGAAGCAGAGGTAAAGTAAAAATGCTATATTTTTAATAGCATACTAAGCATAGTAGATAGGGGTGAACGACTATTTTTCTGAGAAAAAGACGGCTCAAAACGTCTCAAAATTAAGGATTGTGATTCGCTGAGTGTTACGAATCTTCAAAGCCTGCTGCTCAGGCATCAGCTGCCAGCCACCTTCATGCGGTTGACCAAAATAGAGCCTGTGCGTTTGCCGCCATAGGTGTAGGCATCCGAGCCAATGGCTTCAATGCCCTTGAGCATGTCTTTCAAGTTGCCCGCAATCGTGATTTCTTGAACGGGGTAAGCAATGCGGCCTTTTTCGACCCAAAAACCTGTGGCGCCACGTGAATAGTCTCCCGTCACGTAATTTACGCCTTGCCCCATTAGCTCGATCACGAAAAGGCCGGTGCCCAGCTTTTGCAACATAGCATCGAGATCATCGCCAGAGCGCGTGAGGCGAGAGGTGAGTGTGAGATTGTGCGAACCGCCGGCGTTGCCCGTGGTGCGCATGCCTAGCTTGCGGGCTGAATATGTAGAAAGAAAATAAGCGCCCACCTTGCCTGCATCCACCACCTTGCGAGCCTGCGTTTTCACGCCCTCTTCGTCAAACGGCGCACTGGCCTTGCCGCCCATCACATGGGGATCTTCCTCAATGTCAATGTGTTTCGGAAAGACCTGTTTGCCCATGGAATCAACTAAGAAAGTGGTTTTGCGATACAGCGCACCGCCACTCACCGCTTGCACATAGCCACCCAGCAAACCTGCGGCAAGCGGCGATTCAAAAAGCACGGGGCATTGCGTGGTGGAGATTTTGCGTGCCTTCAGCCGCGAGAGCGCGCGAGCCGCCGCGTAGCGCCCCACATCTTCTGGGCTGGCCATATCGCACGCGTTGCGCTCTGAGCTATACCAATAATCGCGCTGCATATTCTCACCCTTGCCTGCAATCGGCGCCACGCTCATGGAATGGCGACTGGATGCATAACCGCCTCTGAAACCGTGTTGCCCGCCGCGCATATGGCCAGCAAAGAAATGGCTTTGCTGAGCAGACACGCCCGCGCCTTCGCTGTTGGTGATGCGTTTGTCTAGCTTGAGCGCGGCATCTTCGCATTGCAAAGCCAATTCAAGCGCTTGCTCGCTGTTGATCACCCACGGGTGAAATAAATCCAAATCAGGGTAGCTTGTGGCCACGTCTTGCAAATCAGGCAAGCCAGCGACCGGGTCTTCTGCCGTAAAGCGCGCGATATCGTAGGCGGCTTGCACGGTCTGCTGAATGGCAGCTTCCGAAAAATCGGATGTGCTGGCGTTGCCGCGCCGCTTACCGACATACACCGTTACGCCCAGCGATTTATCGCGGTTACGTTCAACGTTTTCTAATTTACCTAAACGGGCTGAAACAGAAAGCCCGGTGCCTTCTGAAGCTTCGGCGGCGGCATCGGTGGCGCCGAGCTTTTTAGAGTGTACGAGAGCACTGTCGACCAAGTTTTCAAAGGTCGAGCGAGAATAGGAAAAGCCTTCGAGCGGTTTTTGTGTGGAGAGTTTTGCTGTCATGCCAGCATCATAGCGGCTGCTTGGCGAGGAATGACTCTTTGAGGATTTGTCTTAGGTCAAACCGGCTGCAAGTGGGGCATCTTGAAAATCTGCGAGCGCTTCTTCGTACTCAAAAAGCACCGAAACAACCCTCTGCCCATCATAGAATATAAGTAGTTTGCTACCAAAAAGATATCACTCAGGAAGACAATAGTTTCTTCACAGGCGCAGGCAAACCCACGGTGCGCCAATCAACCACCCAATCACCCAGAGCTGCGAGCGCGGAGGCGGTGCCTAAGGCCATCACATGCAAATGCAAGTCTTTGTGAGTCAGCACATGAACGAAAGGCTCTAGCGGTCGTAATGCCCCCTGATCTTTGGGTTTCAAAGCGGCCTCTAGCGCCTCCAAGCCCTCAAATAGTGGCAGGCAATACAAGCCCGCCCAAACGCCGGGCGCGGGGCGTTTTTGCAGCAATACCGCGCCATCAGAGCGCTGCGCCCAGAGCAGCCAGAGCGATTGGCTGCTGCGTTTGAGCTTTTTCGTCTTGACGGGATAGGTCTCCGCCTTGCCCTGGGCCTTAGCCACGCAGCGCTCAGCCATGGGGCAGCTGCCGCAAGAAGGCTGGCGCGGAGTGCAGACCGTAGCGCCCAAATCCATGATGGCCTGGGTGTAGCGTGGCATGTTGTTTGTCAAATCACGCTGGGGCAGCAGATCGGTGGCTATTTGCAAAAGCTGGCGCTCATGTTTCATAACCGCCAAATCCTCGGCAAAACCCAACACCCGCGTCAGTACCCGCTTGACATTGCCATCCAAAATGGCCACGCGCTCTCCATAGCAAAAAGACGCAATCGCCGCTGCGGTAGACGGCCCGATCCCGGGCAGGGTCTGCAATTGCAACGCGCTGCGTGGAAATTCTCCATCATGCAAACTCAATACGGCCTGCGCACAGGCATGCAAGTTGCGGGCGCGCGAGTAGTAGCCCAGGCCCGCCCAGAGCGCGAGCACATCATCTTGCGGCGCAGTGGCCAATGCAGTGATGTTTGGAAAGCGTTGCAAAAACCGGGCGTAATACTCTTTGACCGTGATCACTTGCGTCTGCTGAAGCATGATTTCGCTGAGCCACACGTGATAGGGGTCACGGTTCGCCTGCCAAGGCAAGCCCGTTCGTCCATGCAAAGCATGCCAAGCCAGTAGCAGAGAAGAAAATGACCGATCAAGCTTAGACACGCCCTGAGCACCTATCTTTCAAAGCTTGCAAGCTCAAAGAGAATCAGGCTGTCGCGTGAGCCTGCAGACCCGCGCGCTGGGAGTCTGGATGCACAGGCGCATCGACCAGCATGCTGGTGAGTTGGGCCAGCTTGTTATCGAGTTCAATGGATTTAGCATCCTGCGTGTCGAGTTCAATGATGCGGTCGTCCAGCGTGACGGCTGCATTCTGAATACGCTCAATCGCTTCGAGGCGCTTAGCAAAATTCTTGCGGCGTTCGCGCAGCTGGGCATCCAATTGAGACGCTGCAGATTTGTTCCATAGCTCAACCTCGCCCAAAGCGGATTCAAATACAACACGCAGACGGGTGGCTAATGCGCGAACCAAGCGATCTGCAAATTCTGGCTGAGCCAAACGAAACGCGTTACCCAAACCCAAATACTGCGCATGGCTTCGCTCTACAGCGTCGAGGTCGTTTTGATAGCGGGCCAATTCGGGCTCGCGGGGCATTTGCAAGGAAAAGCCGAATTCCGTATTGAGTTGTCGAAAGCTGGTGGCCAGCATGTTGTGAATTTCGCCATTCAGTTGCTTGGTGTGCACAAAAATATCACGCAAGCGGCCAAAAGTTTCCGAATAGGCTTTGCGAGCGCCTATTTTGATGCCGGGTTGGCGCAGCGCCTCGTTGAGCTGGCGCAGCTCAGCGCGAAGCGTGGAAGTACCTAAGGCGGTAAACACCTCACGCAATAATTTCAAATGAACCGAGCGCACTGCATGAATACGCATGCCGCTGGAGTCAAACTCTGCTTGCTCGCTTTCAATGCGGCTACGCATATGCCTAATAACGTTAGCATTTTTACCGCGCAGACCGCGCAGCTCCATCATTTGTTCGGCCAGATCGCGGCGGCGCATCGTGATCACGCGCGACACCTCATGACGCAAATCACCAATGCTGCTAGACACTGCCGCTTGCAAGATTTTCTTGCGCTGCCCCATCATCCCATCTGACAAAGCCTGCTCAAGTTGTAGCAACTGGCTGGCTTTGAGCAAGCCTGCATCGCCCATCACCTTGGCCACCAAGCCCTTTTGCGCAGAAACGGGAATCACCTGACTCTCGGGTAATCCTAGAATTTCAGCCGATGTACGGCGTTGGCGATTCACAGAGTTGCGAATTTGCTCAGGTGTGGAAAGTGCATCCCACAACGTATCGATCTTGTTAAGTACCACCAACCGAGAGGAGTAATCTGTCTCTTCAGTTATGAGGTGATCTTTCCAGATCGACAGATCAGATTTGGTCACACCCGTGTCGGCTGCCAAAATAAACACCACGGCATGCGCCTGCGGAATCAAACTCACGGTGAGCTCAGGCTCGGCACCAATGGCGTTGAGACCGGGCGTATCCAGAATCACAAGCCCCTGTTTGAGCAAAGGGTGCGCAATATTGATCAGCGCATGCCGCCAACGCGGCACTTCCACGAAACCCTGTGCATCTGCACGCGGATTGTCGTCGGGTGTTTCGTCATGCCAAAAGCCAAGCGCCCGAGCCTCATCTTTGCTGACTTTGATGACTTCCGAGACTTTTTCAAAGGCTGTAGCCAACTGATCCGGATCATTCACATCGAGATCAATACGTGTCCATTCATCAGGGGCGTGTCGCCATTCCATGAGAGAACGCGATTGCAGGCGTGTTTCGATCGCCAATAAACGCAAGCAAGGCGGCACATCGCCATCCCAGCCCAACTCGGTGGGGCACATCGTGGTACGGCCTGCACTGGCGGGCATGATACGGCGGCCATAAGTGGCAAAGAAAATGGCATTGATTAACTCTGATTTGCCACGAGAGAATTCCGCGACAAAAGCCACCATGACTTTATCGGATCGTACCTGCGCTTCTAACTGCACCATACGCTCAGCGATGGCTGAATCCATCAACTCATGGTTACCCAACCAATCCGACAATTGCTTGAGTCGAGCAGCAAACTCCCTGCGCCATGCGCCATGGGAATCAAACTGATCAACAAACAATCCAGAGTTAGTGGCGACGTTCACAGAGTTGCAAATTTAGGGCTGAAAATGACAGACAGGATAGGATACTACATCCATGTGCGCAAAATTCCCAATCGGGGGGAGTTGGCTTGGGTGCCCGAGTCAAGCCAAAAACAAAAGCAACACCAACCCAATCACAATGCTGATCAAACCGTAGAAGCGAATCTGCCCGTCGCTCAGCTTAAGTATTTTTTCGAACACACCGCGCCAGCCACGAGGCGATGCGAAGGGGAGCAAACCCTCAATCACCAACACCAAAGCTAGCGCGCTGAAAAATGTATCCATGCGCAGCGCAAGTTCTGAAGGCTTATTTTTTCGGCGCTGTCGGCGCTGCGCCCGAGCCACCGTTGCGCATGACGCGGAAGAAATCGTTGGATGGATCAAGCACCATCACATCGCTCTTCTTGGCAAAACTGGCTTTGTAGGCATCTAAGCTGCGGTAAAACTGCGCAAATTGGGGATCGCGACCAAAGGCATCGCCATACAAAGCTGCTGCCTTGGCATCGCCCTCGCCCTTTATTTTTTGTGCATCACGGTAAGCCTCAGCCACAATCACCTCGCGCTGGCGATCTGCATCCGCACGAATTTTTTCCGCCTCGGCGGCGCCGGTGGAACGCAGCTCGTTGGCCACTTGGCGGCGCTCAGATTGCATCCGCTGATAGACAGAATCGGTCACAGAGCCGGGGAAATCAATGCGTTTGATACGGACATCTACAATCTCAATACCGAAATTCTTCGCATCATCAATTAAACGCTGCTGTACACCTAGCATCACTTTTTCGCGCTCAGTTGAGAGCAAATCACGCACGGTGCGTTTGGTGACTTCGGAGTTGAGCGCGTCTTGCACCACAGAGGTCAAGCGGCCTTCGGCAGTAGAGATATTCGCACCACCTGAATTGTTACGGATGAACTGGCGAGCATCAGAAATGCGCCACTTCACGAGCCAATCCACTACTAAATTTTTCTTTTCTGCCGTTTGGATCGAACCCGTTTCGGGGCTGTCCAAAGTAAGAATGCGGCGATCCAAGAAAACGACGTTTTGAAAGGGCTGAGGCAGCTTGAAGCGCAGGCCGGGCTCGGTGATCACCTCTTTGATTTGGCCAAAAGAGTAGAGCACGCCAAACTGGCGCTGATCCACCACAAACAGGGTGGAGGCAAAAATAGCCAGCATCACGAGCAGGCCTGAAATAACGAATCCGATTTTGTTCATTTGTATTCTCCCTGCGCTTTAGCGTGTGTCGCGGTCGCGGCTGTTGCGGCCACCATCGCGCGCCGTAGAGGCGGCCGGTGCGGTCGCGGAGGGCGCTACAGAAGTGATAGCACCCGGAGCAGCATTGGCAGTGGGTAGCGTCACGATTTCTGCGTTGGCACTGCTCATTTGCATGATTTTATCGAGCGGCAAATACAGCATCTGGTTGTTGCCATTCTTCGTGTCGACGATGACTTTCTGGCTCTTTCCCAGCACAGATTCGACCGTCTCGATGTAAAGGCGTTCGCGGGTAACGCGCGGCGACGCC
>JANMDE010000086.1:0-9573 GCA_031376105.1 Variovorax sp.
CCCATTTGCACGATTGGAAATTTGCGCTGCCCGATGCGGTGGCCGATGGCAGCTTGCATGCGCGGCTGATCGTGGGTAAGCCAACGCCCGCGAACAGCCTTGCCAGCAACGCCCAAGACTTCTGCCAACTTCTAGCAAAAGCTACCGTCCGACTGAGCTGCGACAGCGAGCCCAAAGACCAAGGCCAAGGCGCAAACGTCCTTGGCGATCCCTTAAGCGCCCTGCTCCATTTCGTCCACGAGCTACAAGCGTGCTTCGGCGCACCCACGCTCCAAGCCGGCGACGTGATCACCACCGGCACCTGGACAGACGCTTTCCCTGTCGCAGCAGGAGAAACTTGGCACGCTGCGTTTGACGCGCCTTTGTCAGCTTTGAGCATCACGTTCACCGCTTAAGCAAAGCCAGACCCAGCCAACTTGTCGCCCGCCTGCAACTTCAACTTGAGCAAAGAACTGCAAACGCAGTAGGATGAGCCCATGTCATCCCAACCTATTCTTTCTCCCATCATCGCCGGCTGCTGGCGCATGGCCTCTTGGCAACAATCAACGCAGCAACGCTTAAGCTGGATTGAGGCCTGCTTAGCGCTGGGCATCACCAGTTTTGATCATGCCGATATCTATGGCAGCTATGAAGTGCAAGAGCTCTTTGGACAAGCGCTCGCCTTAAAACCCAGCCTGCGCCAAAAAATGCAACTCGTCAGCAAAGCAGGCATTTGCTCGTTGAACGAAAAATTTCCCAAGCGCACAGTCAAGCATTACGACAGCTCCGCCTCTTACCTGATCGCCAACGCCGAGCAAAGCCTGCGCGATTTAGGCACCGATCATCTGGATGCGCTTCTGATTCATCGCCCCGATCCGCTCTCTGATTGGGACGACATCGCCCGCGCTTTCGAGCATTTGAAAAGCAGCGGCAAAGTGCTCGCGTTTGGCGTTTCAAATTTCAGCGTGGCGCAATTTGCTGCGCTGAATTCCCGCATTCCGCTCCTCACCAATCAAATCGAACTCTCCGCGCTGCAAACGGGTGCACTGCACGATGGCACGCTCCTCCAAGCGCAGGAATTGAAAGCCCGACCGATGATTTGGTCGCCCTTGGCAGGCGGCAAGCTCTTCCAACCCGATGATGCGCAGGCCAGCCGCGTGCAAGCGGCGATGCAAACAATAGCGCAAGAGCTGCAGTTAAGCATCGCCACAATCGCCTACGCATGGGTGCTGCGCCACCCCAGCCGCCCGCTCATCATCACCGGCACGCAGCGCTCAGAGGCGTTGGCTGAGGCCGTTCGCGCCACAGACATCCAACTCACCCGAGAGCAATGGACCGCGATTTGGCAAGCCAGCCTTGGCCATCCTGTGACTTGAAAGCACTTAAATTACTATCAAATTGTGAGCACCTCACGCAGGTTTTATAACGGTTCATGCCCCATTTCGCTATTAAAATCAAGCCATCATGACCGAATACGCCTTCCTCAAGCCTTGGCTCACCGCGCTGATTTTGCCGCCGGGTTCGCCTTTGCTGCTGATTTTGCTGGGCTATCTGCTCGTGGTGCGCAGTGAGCGCGTGGTCTGGGTGGCTTTGGGCAAGATGATGTTTGTGGTGGCGTTTGCGGGGCTGTGGATGTTTTGCTGCCAAGGTACAGCGATGTTTCTGGAGCGCGTGGCGCTGCGGCCACCGCGCGCCATTGAACCGCAGGCCGTCACGCAAACTTTCAAAATTGAGCAAATTCAAGCCATCGTGGTGCTGGGCGGCGGGCAGCAAAGCGCCAGCCGCGAGCTGAGCAAGCCCGGCTTATCCGACACGTCTGCCCATCGCCTTCACTACGGTGCCACGCTGGCCAAGCAAACCGGCCTGCCGATGGCGTTTAGCGGCGGCGTGGGCTGGTCAGCCGCGCCAGGCGGCGACTCAGAAGCGGCCGCCGCGCAGCGCTGGCTGGCTCAGCTCGGCTTGCCCGCCCCGCGCTGGCAAGATGCCCAATCCAAAGACACCGCCGGCAATGCCCAAGCAGTAGCCGCTCTGCTCAAAAAAGATGGCATCACCCGCATCGCCCTGGTCACCACAGCGCGCCACATGCCGCGCGCGCTCAAAGAATTCGAGCAAACCGAGCTCAAAGCCCTGCCCGCCCCCACCCAGTTTCTCGAACCCGAAGCCGGTATGGGTCTAGACTGGTTCCCCTCCGGCCAAGGCCTGCGCCACACCCGTCAGGTCTTGCATGAAATCCTAGGTTTGTTCGTTCAGCGGCGTATGCAGGCTGGATGATTTGCTCACTTAGTTATAGCTAACTATCTATATTTTATAAGGGCGATCTGGCTTTTCTTCGGTTTTTTGAGTTTCCTTGACCTTGCTCTCTTGCCATTGGCATCTGCACGCACGCTTGGCGCTGCACTTTGCGGCTAACCCAGCTTTTGCGGGTGCTTTGCAGCAGATTGAATTACAATAATCAATATTTTGTAATTCAATCCAAGAGGCATTATGCAAAGCACCATCACCTCCCGAGGCCAGACTGTGATTCCAGCCTTCATTCGCCACCAGTTTCACCTGAGCCCGGCAGATCGGCTGGAATGGGTGTTAGACGACGGCGCAATCCGCATCGTGCCCGTGCGCGCAAACCCGATTGAGGCTTTCCGAGGACAGGGCAAGAAAACAGGTGCTGGCGGGGCCACCCTGCGCCTCTTGGCAGAGCGCAAAAAAGACAAGGCGAGCGAATGAAACGCTACTTGCTAGACACCTCCGCCTTGCTCACCCTAAGAGACGACGAGCCCGGCGCACAACGCGTCGCTGAGGTGTTAGAGCTCGCAAGCCTAGGCAAAGCCAAATGCTACGGCTGCTTCATGAGCCTGATGGAAGTGCTCTATCGGGTGTGGCGCGACGAAAGCAAACAAGCTGGCCAACTGGCTCATCAGCAATGCTTGGCCCTGCCCATCGAATGGCTCCATAGCAGCGACAGTCTGCTGGCCAAAGCCGCAGAGTTCAAAGCCCTTTATGCGCTTTCTCTGGCAGATGCTTGGATAGCTGCTTGCGCAGACGAGCAAGACGCCACCTTGCTGCACAAAGACCCAGAGTTCAAACCACTAGCGATCGTGCAGGAATTTTTGCCGCTGAAAGCGACTAAAAATCAATAGGATTGGCCATCTGCCCTTATAGTTACTGCATAGATTGCTATCAAATTGATAGTTATTGAACTATGAACTCACCAAAGGATTGAATGATGCGAGCCGTCTTTGGCATTGTCTCGTTGCTGCTGGTGCTGCTGATTGTGGGCAGTTTGGTGAAAAAGCAAATAGCTACAACGACTGCGCCACTTCCTACACTTCAATCACCCACCACCGCAGCGTCTGGGAGCGCCCCGAGCCTGATGAATCAAAGTGACATTACTTTTGCACCCATTCGCCAGCGCCGCCCACGAACGGTGCTGCATCTTTGACCAGCCACGCTTTTGCACTGGCATCGCTTTTCAAATAAGCATCTAAAAATTGCAAAGTTAGCGCGCTCGTCTTGTCTTGGATCAGAGTGGCTGTGGCGGCATCGGTGCGGGGGCTGTTGTTGTCGATGAACCGCAAAAATACCTCACTCTCGCGCACCGCACCGCCGCCGAAGACCATGTGATCTCCTTTGTCGAAAATCACGCGGTATTTGTCGCCAGCGGGCAGCGCGTCAAACACGGCTGCTCGCCTGTCTGGGGATGCGCCATTTCCCAACATATCGCCGTCATAGGTGCCCGTCACCACCAGCATGGGCTTGCGTATCTCGCGGTAGGCATCAAAACTGCTGCCGGGCCTTGACTGCGCCATTTGCGGGCTGAACGCAATAAAGGCCTTGAAGCGCGTATCAACCAAGGTTTGAGATGTGTTGGGATAGCGCTGATCAGCCAGCGCCAGCGTGGTCATTGCTCCAAACGAATGCCCCGTCATGGCGATGCGGTTCATATCCATGCGGGCATAGAGCGCATCCCCGCTGGCTTGGCGGCGCGTGATTTCATCGAGCACAAAGCTCACATCCTGCGCGCGAGCAATCAGCTGCTGGCCCGTGGCACCACGCTTTAACCTCTGCAATGGCCCTCCCATGCCACTCTTCAAGAGGGAAGCATCGCTGCCGGCATGCTGAGTGTGAATCACAGCATAGCCATGCGCCGCCCAATGCTCCCCCCAAAGCTTTCCACCCTCTCGCGAGCCGCCCAGCCCGTGCGAAAAGATCACCAGCGGCACTTTGCCTTGCCCTTCAGGCATGCGCACCAGCAGCGGGATCACCCGCTGGCGGGCAGGGTCTGTGAATTCTGTTTCGGTGTTTTTCGGCAAAGCCAAAGCTGCCGCTGCGCCCCATATTTGCAAAGCCAGGATTGAACACAAACCCGCGATAAAAGAAAATTGACGCATTGCTGCTCCATTGTTGTCACCATCTTAGGCGCAGCATGTCACGGCTTGGTAAAGCTTTGATGAAGTGCGAGGCGGCGTAGAGTTAGGTATTGCAAGCCAGCATCCGTTTTGACCGATTTCAGACGGCATTACAAGCTGAATTGGCCATTTTCCCTTATATTTAATGAATAGTTTGCTATCAAATACGTAGTAAATAACCAGATCGCAAAGCTCAAACATCGCCCCGGCCGAGCCGGCCTCATGGTGAATACACTGTCAGAATTACCGGGGTTGGATCTATCCCAGCTTCATTTCAAGCTATAAAAACCGACAGACGAGGAAACAACACCATGAATTTCGTTCGACAAAATGGTTTTAAGCCGCTGGCTATCAACCAGTGGAACGATGATTTTCACCCCTCAAAATGGCCACTAGCCGTCATGAAATATGCGCAGAGTGCTATAAATTTAGGAGTCTCATGAGAAACCCCTCCCAACCCACCCGCAGAAAGGCAACGGCCTATTTGCTGGCCAGCATGGGCGTAAGCGATGTGTTGGCGCAAGACACGCCGATAAAACCAACTCCTCCAGCCAATTCAAGCCAGCTCATCAAAAAACCTGCCCCAAGCAAAACTGGCGGAACACCAAAAGAAAAAACGAACATTCAGGAGAAAGCCATGCAAGAGAAGAATGCAAAAGTGCCATTTCCCGATAGCCCATATGACATGTGGCAGAGCGCCACAAAGCTACTTGATCTAAACAACATCGTGATCACGGCCAAAGCGATTGAAGAGGCGTTTGGGTTTAGGTTTGATGTCGTGGATACAGAAAGGGGAAAAAGTGATATGGGCAATTCTGTTTATTACTCATACGAACGAAATTCAGAGCGACTAGGCTTGGTGAAGATATTTACTATGGAATGGAAAGATCGTATTCGATGGGGAGTTCAATGGGACAAAAAGAGCTGCGATGTACCCATGAGGATCGCTGAACCCAAAATAATGACGGCTGATCTAAGTCAGCTTGGCTGGCAGAGTGATACAGGAGTTGGGCCGCCATCAAATGTGCGAACAAGGTCATTTTTCCCGACAGACGTTAAGCGATTCGAGACCGCTGAGCTGAACATTGAGGCGGGTACGCGAGCTGGCTTGATTTTCCCCAGTTATAACGATGAATGTCTCATCGGAATGTATGCAGCAATTTCCAAGGTGAACTAACATGCCCATCAATACTTACACCTCAAATTATTCCGCAGGCTTGCAAACTCTTTTGGAAAATCTTGCGTCCACGAATCCACAGAGCGCCACGCTCAGCGCCAGCATCGTCAACATGCTCAACAAAGATCCTGCTTTCTTGAGTGACCTAAATAACGCCGCCAATGGCTCAGGAGGCTTTGCACTTCTCACAGAAATTAAGTACACAGCCATAGTGGGGAGTAGCGGTTTTGCGAATATGCAACCCACAGTAGTTTTTGGTGCGAATGGGCTCGTCACTGATGTGAAGATGGTGATGAACATTGGATTTGATCGAATCTCGTCTAGCGGTTCGATCAATATAGCGATGCTGCGAGATGTTGTAGGTCACGAAGTCAGCGGCCATGCTCGCAATGCGGTGTCGATCAATTCTGCGGATCATGACGTCACCTATCCTGCGCTCAATGCGATGGCCAACCAACCTTTGGGTACGCCACATAACTACACAGGTATCGTGCAGCAATATCTCAACAACCACCTGCAAGATGAAGGGATTGCAAATATTGCAGGCTGGAATCGAGCGGTGACGGGGTATTTGGCGGATATTAATCAACAACGGGCTGCTAACGGACTTGCTGCACTGACAAGTCTGGACAGCGCTCAATTAGGAGCTGTTGCCGCATCAACCCGCAACCTCCATTTTTTTGACACAGGCGGCAAGGGAAGCCAAGGGTCACAAGGGAAGCCAAGGGTCAGGTCTTGCAAGTAAGCACCCCCTTTAACCTTTTACAGACATGGTTAGAAGCTAAATTGGTCACTTGCCCTTATATTTGCTACATAGTATGCTATGAAATTTATAGTCATTGACAGCGCGCCAACAAACCCCATCCGCTGCGCGATGGGTCTAGGGGAGACGATTTTTTTCCTCAGGGTAGGTCAGACAAGTGATCCGCTTGCCGGATCGGCTCACTCGGGCACGTCGCTCAGCAGGCGAGCGGGTGGCGCGTAGCAAATCATTGCTCGAACCCGTCTTGGTTAAACAGTTCGCGCAATCGACTCACCACACGGCCACCCCATTCAGAGCGCCAATGGTTGGCGAAGCAACAAGCGCCAAAATCAAGCGATGCGCTGCAAAAGGCTGATCTTGCTCAGAAGCAGGCGGCAGCGGGGGAGTTGCGTTTGTTGCTTTGAATTAGGGATTTTTAAAGCTATTTGTGGATATTTACGGATATAAACGAATTTAATTGGATATAACTGGATAAAATTATGGCTATCTCATAGTCATCCAAGATATGTTCAACACAGACACCATCCAAATCACGCCAGACATCCTTGCGCTCATCACCCAGATCGATGAGTTCAAAGGCTCATGGCGCGTACTTGGCTCATTAGCGCCAGAGCGGTTGTTGGCATTGCGCCGCGTGGCCACGATAGAAAGCGTGGCCTCATCCACGCGAATCGAAGGCAGCAAGCTCAGCAATGCTCAGGTCGATGCTTTATTGTCCAACATCAAAATCAAGAAATTCACGACACGCAACGAACAAGAAGTCGCGGGATATGGCGAGGTCATGGAGCTGCTCTTCGCGTCTTGGGAACACATCCCCTTCAACGAAAACCACATCCAGCAACTGCATAGAGATTTACTCACCCACAGCGAGAAAGACACACATCATCGTGGCCGCTACAAAACCGTCTCAAACAGCGTGGGCGCGTTCAACGAAAAAGGCGAGCAAGTTGCCATCGTTTTCGAGACCGCCAAACCCTTTGACACCCCGCGCCTGATGCAAGAGCTCGTCGATTGGCTGCGCTACACCCGAGACAACAAAACCCTGCATCCCCTGCTCATCGTCGCCATCTTCGTCGTCGTCTTCCTAGAAATTCACCCCTTTGAAGATGGCAATGGCCGCTTATCTCGCATCTTGACGACCCTGCTCATGCTCCAACTTGGCTACAGCTATATGCCCTACAGCTCGCTAGAAAGCATCATCGAGCAAAACAAAGCCGGCTATTACATCGCCCTGCGCCAAACGCAAAGCACCATCCGCACCGAGAGCCCGAATTGGCAGCCTTGGCTCAGCTTCTTCCTGTCATCCCTGTGCTCCCAAGTCAAACGCTTGAGCGAAAAGGTAGAAAGCGAAAAACTGTTCACCCAACATCTGCCCAAACTCTCCGCAGACTTGATGACCTTAGCCAGAGAGCAAGGCAGGATAACGACGCAGCTCGCCGAGCAACAAACGGGCGCAAACCGCGCCACCATCAGATCGCATCTGATCAAGCTTGTGAAAGATGGGCGTTTGGTACAGCACGGCGCAGGGCGTGGGACTTGGTATGTAGCGGTGGGGCAATAAAGCGGTATCACCGCGCTAGAGGGCTTGCGGTTGTTGATTTGAATAGAAGTAGGAGAAGCAATTCAGTCACTCGGGCACGTTGGGGAGCAGGCGAGCGGATCGCGCACGACAAACTAGCCAATTCACTTGACCACCCCACCCAAATCCATTACATTACTAACCAATCGGTCATTAACCATGTCTCCCACCCCGTCCACACCCGCCATCGAAACCGAGCGCCCTGAAAAGCGGGAGCGGCGCAAAGAAGCGCGTCCGGGCGAGCTGCTGGCGGCGGCTTTGGATTTGTTTGTGGAAAAAGGCTTTGCGGCCACCCGGGCGGAAGAGGTGGCGCAGCATGCGGGGGTGTCAAAAGGCACGCTGTTTCTTTATTTCCCCAGCAAAGAAGAGCTGTTTAAAGCTGTGGTGCGCGAGCATATCGGCGGCACGATCCGCGCCGCTTTCAGCGAGCTAGACAGCTTTCCCGGCAGCTCCAGCGAGATGATTCATTTCTTGATGACGCAATGGTGGGAGCGCTATGGCAACACCAAAGCCTCGGGCATCAGCAAGCTGATGATGAGTGAATCGAACAATTTCCCGGAATTGGCGCTGTTTTACCAGCAAGAAGTGATCATTCCCGGCCATCAGCTGATTGAAAAAGTCATTCAGCGCGGGATTGCTTCGGGCGAGTTTCGTGAGGTGGATGTGGAATACGCTGTGTTTAGCATGCTCGCGCCCATCATGTTTTTGATCATGTGGAAGCATTCCATGAGCGGCTGCTGCCCTTCGGGCGAGAAAATTGATCCGAATCGTTACTTAAAAACCCAAGCCGATATCGTTGCCCACGGCTTGCGCAACCCCAGCTTTGCCCCTCCCTTTACCAAGGCGACATCTTTACCCGTTACAAATCAACCATGAAAATTTCAAGCAAATGGATCATTGGGGCGCTGGCGCTGCTGCTGATTGCAGGCGGCGCGGCGCGGGTGTTGGCCAAGCGCAATGCGGCCACAGCTTCAACCACCGAGGCGGCAGCGGCCAAGCCCGAGCCCGTGATCGAGCTGGCGGCTGGCGATTTATTTACCTTGCAAAGCCTTGAGCTGTCGCAGGGCGTGCCGATTTCGGGTTCGCTCAAGGCTGTGAATTCGGCTTTGGTGAAAGCGCGCGTGGCAGGCGAGCTGCAAGGCCTCACGGTGCGCGAAGGCGATGCGGTGAAAGCGGGGCAAATCATTGCACGTGTGGACAGCAGCGAATACGCGGCCCGCGTGCGCCAAGCGCAAGAAACCGCCGATGCAGCCAAAGCTCAGATCGATATTGCCCAGCGCAGCTTTGACAACAACAAAGCCTTGGTGGACCAAGGCTTCATCTCGCGCACGGCGCTTGACACCTCGCTGGCTTCGCTGCAATCGGCGCAGGCCAATCACAAAGCGGCCTTGGCCGGCCTGGACGTGTCGAAAAAATCGGTGCAAGACACCGTGCTCACTGCGCCTATTCAAGGAATCATCTCGCAGCGCTTGGCGCAGCCGGGCGAGCGCGTGAGCATTGATGCGCGGGTGGTGGAGATTGTGGATTTGAGCCGCTTGGAGCTTGAAGCGCAGTTGGCCGCGAGTGATTCGGTGCAGGTGCGCGTGGGGCAAACGGCGCGGCTGCAATTAGAAGGCCGCAGCGAAAGCATTGCCGCAACGGTGAGCCGCATCAATCCGAGCGCGATGGCCAG
>JANMDE010000119.1:0-1525 GCA_031376105.1 Variovorax sp.
CTGGACGCGCCTTTTGCTTGGGAGCTGACCACCGTTCCAGGGGTGGGACATCGTTCGCGCGCTATGAGTAAGGCTGCAGCCAAAGTGCTCTTGGAATCAAGTCCGTAATTTAACCGGCGTTAAACAAATCAGTAGGAAACACCATGCACGACATTCTTGAACAACTAGAAGCCAAACGCGAACTCGCCCGCATGGGCGGGGGCCAGAAGCGTATTGATGCGCAGCATGCCAAAGGCAAGCTCACAGCGCGTGAGCGGCTAGACGTGTTGTTTGATCAGGGCAGCTTTGAAGAATGGGATACGTTTGTAGAGCATCGCTGCGCAGACTTTGGGATGCAAGATCAGAAGATTCCAGGCGATGGCGTGGTGACGGGTTACGGCATGATCAACGGGCGATTGGCGTTTGCTTTTAGTCAAGACTTCACGGTGTTTGGCGGTGCGCTGTCTGAGGCGCATGCAGAGAAGATTTGCAAGGTGATGGATCAGGCGATGAAGGTAGGCGCGCCTGTCATTGGTATCAACGATTCAGGTGGTGCGCGTATTCAGGAGGGCGTGGCATCACTGGGCGGCTATGCCGACGTATTTCAAAAAAACGTGCTGGCTAGTGGTGTGGTGCCGCAGATCAGCATGATCATGGGGCCTTGCGCAGGCGGCGCAGTGTATTCGCCTTCGATGACGGATTTCATTTTCATGGTGAAAGACAGCTCCTACATGTTCGTCACCGGGCCCGAAGTGGTGAAGACGGTAACGCATGAGGAAGTGACCGCAGAAGAGCTGGGCGGCGCGATCACGCACACGACCAAGAGCGGCGTGGCACAGTTGGCTTTTGATAACCATGTGCAGGCGCTTATCATGCTGCGCCGGTTCTTTAACTACTTGCCTTTGAGTAATCGCGAAAAAGCGCCGGTACGCCCCAGCGGCGATAACGTTGATCGCTTGGATATGAGCTTGGATACTCTCGTGCCAGAGAATCCAAATAAGCCGTATGACATCAAAGAGCTGATCAGTAAAACCGTGGACGACGGTGATTTCTTTGAACTGCAACCTGATTACGCAAAAAATATGGTGATTGGCTTTGCCCGTATGAATGGTCAAAGCGTGGGCATTGTGGCAAATCAGCCGCTGGTGTTGGCGGGCTGCTTAGATATCAAATCTTCGATCAAAGCGGCGCGCTTTGTGCGATTTTGTGATGCATTCAATATTCCGGTCATCACGTTTGTGGATGTGCCTGGCTTCATGCCCGGCACGAGCCAAGAGTATGGCGGCATCATCAAGCATGGCGCAAAGTTGCTCTATGCGTATGCTGAGGCCACTGTGCCAAAGATCACTGTAATCACGCGAAAAGCCTATGGCGGTGCCTATGACGTGATGGCATCCAAACACTTGCGCGGCGATGTGAATTTTGCTTGGCCGAATGCTGAGATTGCTGTCATGGGTGCGAAGGGTGCTGTAGAAATTATTTTCCGCGAAGAAAAGAAAGATCCCGCGAAACTTGCGCTGCGTGAGGCTGAATACAAAGCCCGCTT
>JANMDE010000128.1:0-6282 GCA_031376105.1 Variovorax sp.
GCTGGTCACCAAGCGCTGAATCATCTGGCGGCCAAAGAATGGGCCGACATTGGGGTGGTTGAACAGTGTGTCCAGTGCTGTTTTGAGTGCTACCGCGCCTGAAGTGCTTTCGGCGATGTCGGCAGTCAAAAAGCGCACACGCGAAATGGAATGCTTGTTGGCATCCAGCTTCATGGGGCTGCGGGCGTATTCACGGGCCCAGACTTTGTAATTCTGTCCGGGGAAGGGAAGGCCGTTGGCAGAGCTGGGCGAATAGGCGCTATCGTAATCGTAGCCAGTGAACACCCGCGCGAGCTGGCTCACATCGTCGGAGTCGTAGGTTTCGCGCTTCTTGCCGCTCGCATCTGTTTGCACACTGCCGTCCAGATTGAGCTGATACACGCCCACGGTGAACAACTGCATCACCTCGCGTGCATAGTTTTCATCAGGCAGGCGGCCTTTGCCATCTTCTTTTTGATTGCCGCGTGTGTTGAGAAAATAGCCCATGGCGGGATTGAGCGTGATGGCTTCAAGCAGATCGCGAAAATTGCCAAACGCATGCTGGTTGAGCAGATCCCAATAGGCGGCGATAGCGTAGCCGCGCCAATCGATCTCCATTGAGTTGAGGGACACCACAAAAAACTCCGACAAAGCCAGCGCCATGCGCTTGCGCATGCTGTCTGGCGCGCCCATGAGCTGGCTCCAAATCATGAAGTCGGCAATCGTGGTGGAGTAAACGTATTTGTCGAGCGTGGCATCCAGCCCGTAGCCACGCGATTCGAGCCAATCCCATCCGGTTTGGCTCATCGGTTTGGCAAACTGCTGCTGCAGATAGCTGGCGAAATCGGTGCTACGCACAGCGCTGACTTCGCTGGCAGGCGCCGCAAATTGACCTTGCATCAAAAAGCGCGCAGCCTCTTCGTCGGTTTGCGCTTTGGGCGCATTGTTAAAGCCCGGTGCGCTTGTGCTGCCTCCACCGCCCTCGCCTCCGCCCCCGCCCCCGCAGGCGGCGAGCAAAGCCGTTGCTATTAAACTAAGAGCATGCGGTGTATATTCTGTAGGGGCGATCCGCTGATTTGATGCTGAAAGGTGTTCAGCAGGCGGCAGGGCAGACTGGCTGGGTTTTAGCGGCTGCTCGCTACGTGTTGGGGTTTCAATTTCAGGCATGGTGTGGCTTGGTTTGACAGAAGGTGATGTCAATGTAACGCCAGTTTTGCCAAATTGTTCCGATTTGGAGCGCACTAAATAGCAACCAAGCCATTGCAGCTGTGAGCAGTTGTTGTCTTCAAAAGACAAGCGGTTTGAAAGCCATGACCAATGGCTTGGCTGACAAATTTGTCAAAGAATCGACGGCATCTTGCTGCTGTTAGACAGGCTTGGCGCGTTGCAATAAATCACGGGTTTTAAGCGCTTCTGCACGCGCCGCTTGCGCGAAATCATCGCCACTTGATGCATACAAAATCGCACGCGATGAATTCACGATGATCGGAGCATCCGCGCGCCAACCAGCGCGCACCGTGGCGATGGCATCGCCGCCTTGCGCGCCCACGCCTGGAATCAAGAGCGGTAGGGTTGGCGCAATGCTGCGCACACGTTCAATCTCATTCGGATAGGTCGCGCCCACCACCAAGCCGAGTTGGCCATTGAAATTCCACGGGCCTTGCGCTAATCTGGCAACATGTTCATACAAAAGAGGCTGGCCTTCGATGGAGGCAAGGCGTTGGTTTTGCAGATCATCGCCGCCTTTATTGGAGGTGCGGCAGAGCAAAAACGCGCCTTTGTCGTGATATTTCAAATAGGGTTGCACGGAATCAAAGCCCATGAAGGGTGAGAGCGTCACAGCGTCTGCGCCATAGCGTTCAAAGGCTTCAATCGCGTATTGCTCGGCTGTGGAGCCAATGTCGCCGCGCTTGGCATCGAGAATGATGGGCACATTCGGCGCAGCGCGGCGCATGTGCTCCATCAGGCGCTCAAGTTGGCCTTCAGCTCGGTGTGCAGCGAAATAGGCGATTTGCGGTTTGAATGCAATCACAGCATCTGCTGTGGCATCCACAATCGTTGCGCAAAAATCATAAATCTTGTTGGCATTGCCTTTGTAAGCGCCCGGGAAGCGGCTCGGCTCGGGGTCTAGGCCCACGCAGAGCATGGATTGGTTTTGAAGCTGGGCGGTTTGGAGTTGTTCGAGGAAAAGCATGCCCTGATTTTAATCGGCAGCAAAATTTGCAGACGAAAAAAAGCCCACGTTGAGGTGGGCTCATCCTGAGAGCAGGAAAAATCAAATCTTGCTGGCTTGCAAGCGCGCAATGCGCTCTTCCATTGGCGGGTGCGTTGAAAACAACTTACCCAGACCGCCCGCAATGCCCATCGCCGCCATGCTCTTGGGCAATTCGCCCGGTGCCAAGCCGCCCAAGCGGGCGAGCGCGTTTTGCATCGAGCGGCTTTGGCCCATGTAGCCCGCAGCGCCTGCATCAGCGCGGAATTCGCGTTGACGACTGAACCAAGCCACGATCATCGCAGCCACGAAGCCAAGCAAGATGTCCAAAGCGATGGTTGTCACGTAATAGCCAATGCCGGGGCCATCGTTGTTGTTGCGCAAAATCACTTTGTCCACAAAATAGCCGATGATGCGCGAGAGGAAGACCACAAAGGTGTTCATCACGCCTTGAATCAGCGTCATCGTCACCATGTCGCCATTGGCGATGTGAGCCACTTCATGGCCGATCACGGCTTCGACTTCTTCTCGCGTCATGCCTTGTAGCAAGCCGGTCGACACCGCCACCAGAGACGAATTCTTGAAAGCACCGGTGGCAAACGCATTGGGCTCGCCTTCGTAAATGGCTACCTCGGGCATGGTGATGCCGGCTTTGTCAGCAAATTTTTGCACCGTGCTCACGATCCAAGCTTCGTCTGCGTTTTGCGGCGCGCTGATCACGCGGGCACCCGTGCTCCATTTGGCCATCGGCTTACTGATCAGCAGCGAGATGAACGCGCCGCCAAAGCCCATCAGCAAAGAAAAGCCCATCAGCGAGCCAATATTCAGGCCGGGGGGGGTGAGGAATTTGTTCACGCCCAGCAAGCTGGCGGCGATTCCGAGCACGACCATCACAGCCAGGTTGGTCGCAAGGAACAAAAGAATACGTTTCATGACTTTACTTCATTGACCGCGCACGAAGGTGCGCCGATGGGGCGAATGTTAAGGCCAAGCCGCGAAAATTCAAGGCCGGGGTGGCCGAAAGACCGTACTGTCCGTGTAGAAATCTTCTCTTTCATTGTCCGCCCACCAGCGCGGCACACCCAGCACAGGCAGCGGCACAAAAGGTTTGGGGGATAAAGCGCTGGCCGAAAGCTGCTGCGCGATACCCTGATCAAGCGCGTGCAGATCATCCTCTGCTATCAATAGATGAGCATACTGCGTAGAAAATACGTGGGCTGTAACCGATTTATAAGGTGAAACCAGTTTTTCCAGCAGCGCGTGGCCAAAAAGCACCGGCGGATGCGTTTCCAGCAAAGCGCGGTGCGTTTGAAAAGCGGCCTGCCAATCACGCTTGCGCAAAGCCGCGATCACGGGTGCATGTAAATCTGCGCAAAGAAAGGCGGCGTTCTCGTCAAACAGCGTCAGCGCATCGCGCAGCGCCCCGCGCAGCGGCTGCACGCCATGGAAAGCAATTTCGCCGTATTGCAGCGCATTCAGCCGCGTTTTGATCTGAGGAAAGCGCAGCCAAGCCAGCCCATTGAAGAAATCATGCAGATTGTTTCGAGTGGGCACACTTTGCGTTTCAAAAATAAAGGCTTCATACGCCGCCCCCTCGGGCAAAGCCGATTGCGGCACAAACCGCATACCGCCGGGCAAGGCAAAAGCCCCCAAAGCCTCATGCACCGCCACGCCCGCATGCACACGCGCGATCACCTGCTCCCCCAGCGCACGCCAAGGCCGCCACCAAGGGGCTTGCCAATTGATCGGCGGGAGCACTGGCATCAGCAGCGCTCAGGCTGCGAGCAGCATTTTTTCCAGCGGTTGCTGCACGGGAATCGGCATGAAAAAGGCAGTCGGGTAAAGATAGCTTTCGCCCGATTCATCGGTGATGCGCAGCATGCCCTTGGCCTGCGCACGCTCGTCAGGCGCGGCCAAATAGAGCTTGCGTGGCTCAAGCGATGCTTCAAAACCTTTGTTTTTGATACAGACGAGCCAGTTCATAAAAAACACTGTATCTTAATTTCTCGTTTGCTTGGCACGGAGAGCCTCGTGCTGCTGCGGATCAGGTTTACTTTGTGATTTTAAGCAGTCCTAATTTCATAGCGCACTGTGTATATTTTATAAGGGCAAATACCGCTTTTTACTTGTTTTTTTGGTTGCTCAATAGGAAGTAAGCTCGTCAAGCGTTGGTACAGCACAAACAGGAAGGCTACGCGCTCGGCATCGGTTTTGTAACTCCGCTTGCTACCCGAGAAATCTTAGGTTGTGCCCACAGCTGCATCAAGCAATGCTTCAAACGATCCATTCGCCTTGAGTCAGTAATTCACCAAAGAATTCTTTGAGCGTGTTGCCGCTCATGCCATACGGGTCAAAGCTGGCGGAGCGGGTTTATTTGAGTAAGTTGTGGCGGTTGGCTTCCAGTGGGGCGAGCGAGCCCATGGACCACGTGGTGAAGCGGCGGCTGGTGATTTCAGAGAAATCGAGCACAGCAGGCTCGCGGTGGCGCGGGTCGGTCAAGATGCGGTGATAGAGGCGATTGACCTCGGTACGATCGCCTTCGAGCTGTTGCAAAAAGATGCCGTTAGCCAAGCAGAGCGCACCAGTCACGCCGACGCGTGCATTGTTGCGCTTGGAGGCGGTGAGAATGCTGCCTAAATCTTCAGTTTTAAAGCTTGGAGAAGTGCGGCTAGCGTATGTGAGCTGAATGAGCATGTTGTTTCCTTTTTTTGATCTTGGCATAAACGCCATGGCGTTGGAGCGCATAGGGGCACTAAGCCTCCCACCCCACGCTTTCTAGCGCCCGTACGAAGCGCTGCAGGTGCGCATCGTGCACAAAAGGATGGCCGATGCGCAGGGCGGGCAGTTTGTAGCGGCCTTGCTTTTGGGCGGTTTGCAGGCTGGCGCGGGCGGCATCTGTTTGGCCGCTCAGGGCTTGGCAGGCGGCCAGGGTGTAGTGGTTAAACAACCAATCGGTGCGTTTGGCCACGGCTTGCATGGCGAAATGCGCGCCTTCGCTGTAATGGCCGTCAATAAAGCAAGCAATCGCGCGGGTGCGCACCCACAGGCTGAGGTGTGGATCATGCGGGCTGGCATCAATGGCTTGCAGGGCAAATTCATGGGCTTCGTCGCTGCGGCCACTGAAGGCAAGCAGGCGCGCCAGCTCGCCAGCGGCGGCAGCGGCTTGCGGATAGAGCGAGAGCGCATGCTCCATTTCAACGATAGCTTGATCCATCTTGCCCACGCAAGACAGCGCTGTGCCCAAGGTGAAATGGGCATGGCTGTCGCGGTCGTCTTGGTTGACGGCATGCATCGCGCAGCGTATGGCCTCTTGCAGCGTGGCGCGCGGGTCGGGCGCCCAGCCCGCCCAGACGCGCGACATGTGCACGAAAGCCAATAGCGCAGAGCTGGCGCTGCTGCCCGGCTGCTCTTGCAGCGATTGCTGGAGCAGCTCTTGGCTGGTTTGCAGGTGCTCGCGTGTGGAGCGCCAAAAATGCCAGCGCGCTTGCATCAGCAGATCCCAATGCTTAACCTGCGCTGGTGAAGCCGCGCAGCTGGGCGTTTGCAAGGCGCGCTGCTCTTCTCGGCGCAGCGCTACGGGCTCAATCGCGCTCACGATTTGGGCGGCAATCTGCGCTTGCAGGCTGAAAAGATCGGTGATCGGGCTGTCAAAGCGCTGCGCCCAGAGCGTCTCGTTGCGCAAACCATCCAGCAGCTCCGCGCTCACGCGCACGCGCTGCTCGCCGCTGGCATCTTGCAAGCGGCGCACGCTGCCTGTCACCACATAGTGCACCTGCAGCTCTTTGCTAATCTGCGTCGCGCTGGCGTTGCTGTGGCGATAGGTAAACGACGAATTGCGTGCCACCACGAAGAGCCAAGGCGAACGCGTGAGATGACTGATCACGTCTTCGGCAATGCCATCAGAGAAATACTCTTGCTCGGCTTGACCATTCATATTGGCAAAAGGCAGCACCGCGATGGAGCGGCTGGCCGCAGTGTGGGTCTGCGCGTCGCTCTGTGTGGTTGCTGCCGCCGCAAAAGCGGAGTTCAAGGCGAGGGGCGCTTGCACCACACCCGTGAACCGGTAGCCGCGCCCCGGCACGGTGGCAATC
>JANMDE010000150.1:0-2612 GCA_031376105.1 Variovorax sp.
GCCCTGTGAAGGGCGCTGCGGCCAATGAGCTTGAGGGGATGTTGCCTACAGCCCTGCGCGATGAGCGCTTGGCGCGCTTCATGGCGGTGGCGGAAGAGGTATCAGCCGAGAAGCTGAAAAGCCGCATCGGCATGACGATGCAAGTCTTGGTTGATCATGCGCCTGCGATGGGTAAAAAAGGCGGCAAAGGCCGCTCGTATGCCGACGCGCCCGAGATCGACGGCATCGTGCATTTGCTGCCGCCTGAGAAGATCAGCAAGCAATTGCGGGTAGGCGAGTTCACGGCGGCGCGGATTGTGGGCACGCAAGGGCACGATCTCGTGGCTGTGCCGATCTGATTTTTGAAGAATTTTTGGCACTTTGCCGTTATATTTTGTGCATAGTTTGCTATTCTTTTGATAGTCGTTGCACCCGGAAAATGTCTGTTTGAGTGGAGCGGCCACGGCTCAGCGGCCATCGCCATTTCTCATGCGCCACTCAGCGGGAATGTGTACGGCACTTGCCGCAAAAGAAACGACTCGCTTCGCGCCAAAATAGTCAGTGCGCTGGCCGCTGAACCGTGGCCTGTCGGCCTACTTGAAGATTTGCGTGTGAAGTTTGCAGTAGATCACAGGTCTTGGCGCGCCAAACTAGACATACAAAGAAAAAAGCCCGCAAGCTCATCACTTGCGGGCCTCAAAGGAAAGAGAAAACTTATTTCGGAGCGAGGCGGATCGCGCCGTCTAGGCGGATGGTTTCGCCGTTGAGTAAATCGTTGTCGAAGATGTGCAGCGCTAATTTTGCGTAGTCTTGCGGTGTGCCCAGGCGCGAGGGGAAGGGCACAGCGGCGGCCAAAGCGTCTTGTACGTCTTGGGGCATGCCAAACATCATCGGTGTGCCCATGATGCCGGGGGCAATGGTGCAGACGCGGATACCGATTTTTGACAGGTCACGAGCGATTGGCAAAGTCATGCCAACGATGCCGCCTTTGGAGGCGGCATAGGCGGCTTGGCCGATTTGGCCATCATAGGCCGCCACCGAGGCCGTGTTGATGATGCAGCCGCGCTCTTTGGTGGACTCGGGATCGTTTTTGCTCATGGCATCGGCGGCCAGGCGCAGCATGTTAAAGCTGCCAAACAGATTGATCGTGACGGTCTTTTTGAAGGCATCAAAATTGTGCGGGCCATTCTTGCCCACAGTGCGCTCGGCGCTGGCGATGCCAGCGCAGTTGACCAAACCCATCAGCTTGCCCATGGACACGGCTTTGGCGACCACGGCTTGGCCATCAGCCTCGCTGGTCACATCGCACTTCACGAACGCGCCACCGATTTCTTTGGCGACCACTTCACCTTTTTCAGCTTGCATGTCAGCGATGACGACTTTGCCGCCCTGCGCTGCGAGCATACGGGCTGTGCCTTCGCCCAAGCCTGATGCGCCGCCGGTGACGATGAAAACTTTGTCTTTGATTTGCATGAGTGCTCCTAGAGGAAAAATTCAAATTCAGATTCAAATACCGGACGCAAAAGGCGCAAAAGTTGCGCAAAAGACGCAAAAAAGACAGAAAAACAAATGAAGAAAAAACAAAGAAAACTACTTTTTTATCTTCTCATTCTCTGGATGTATTTTCTTTTTTGCGTCTTTTGCGCAACTTTTGCGCCTTTTGCGTCCGGTATTTGTATTTACGTTGACGTAAACGTCAATCCCCAATTATCTGCGATTTTGCAAGCCTGATAATCGCGCCATGCTTTTGATGAAACTAAAAATTTGGGCTTTGCTGCTTGCTGCAAGCCTGTTGGCCGCGTGCACCACTGCGCCTGTGAAGCCTGTTGAGCCTGCAATCGTGATCGAGCCCGTGACGATCAAGCGTCCTCCAAAGATTGGCTTGGCCTTAGGCGGCGGGGCGGCGCGGGGGTTTGCGCATGTGGGGGTGATTGCGGCGCTGGAGGAAGCTGGCATCAAGGTGGATTTGGTGGTGGGCACGTCGGCTGGCTCAATGGTGGCGGCGATTTACGCTTCTGGCAGATCAGCGGCGCAATTGCAAGAAGTGGCGCTGAAGATGGAAGAGGCCGAGATCACCGATTGGACGCTGCCATTCTTCAGCAGAGGCATTTTGCGCGGCGAGGCGCTTTCGAATTACGTAAACCGACAGGTGAACAACAAGCTGATTGAAAGCCTGCCGATTCCGCTGGGCATCGTAGCCACGGATTTGCGCAGCGGGCAGGGTGTGCTGTTTCGGCAGGGCGACACGGGGCAGGCGGTGCGTGCGAGTAGCTCGGTGCCGTCGATTTTTAACCCTGTGAAAATTGGGGATCGCGAGTATGTAGATGGCGGCCTGGTCGCGCCGGTGCCGGTGCGGTTTGCCAAGCAAATGGGCGCGGAGCTGATCATTGCCGTGGATATTTCTGCTGCGCCCGAGGGCAACGCGGCGGATGGTACGGTGGCTGTGCTGCTGCAAACTTTTGCGATCATGGGCAAGAGCATCAATGAGTATGCTTTGCTGGGCGCAGATGTGGTGATTCGGCCTGAGCTGGTGGGCGTGAAAAGCGGTGATTTCACGGCCAAACGCCTCGCCATGGATGCAGGCAGATTAGCGATTCAGCGGCATATTCCGCAGCTTAAGGCCTTGATTGAGG
>JANMDE010000154.1:0-3834 GCA_031376105.1 Variovorax sp.
GATGCTGATTTGCCTGAGTTTGCTGCTCGTGCAGTTTTGGCCGAATCTGAATCAGGCCTTGGAGTTAGTGGCTTTGGTGTCTATTGCCGCTTCTGTGATGGCATTTTGGTTTGCGCTTCGCGCTTGGTTGCTGGGCGATCGCTTTGCCATGCCCATGACGCTGGCTTGCGCTGCCATGATTTTTGCTGTGATCGGCTTGTTTGGGACAGCGCTCCACGCGATTGAGGGAAATCTACTTTTGCAAGGCTTCGCCGCATGGTGCGCTGCCTTGTATGTGGTGCTGATTTGCCACACGATGAAGCGGCGGTATGCCACGCATCGCAGAATGAGCCGCGCTTTGGCAGCCAGCCGGGAGAAAGACCTGCTCACTCAGCTGCTGACCGGGGCTGCCTTTATTCGCCGGGTGGATGATTCGATTGCACGCGCACGCAGAAATCGCAAAGAATTGGCGGTGATTTGTGTAGAAATCTACAACACAACCTTGCTGCGAAAGGAATTTGGCCACAATGGCTTGGAGCAGGTGATCTACGGCATGGCGACGCGAATTCGTCAACTTTCTGGCGGTGCCACCGTGGTAGGGCGCTACAGCGATACCAGCTTTATGGTGGTGCTCGACAGCGTCAAGCAGCCCAGCTATTTGCGCACCGTGGGCCTGCGCTTGGCCGTGGGCGTACGCAGGCCTTATATGCTCAATGCCTTCAGCAGTGATCCGCGTGAGTTTCGTCCAGATATTGGTGTGGGCGTGTCGCGCGTGGCCAGTGGACGCGAGGCCCGTGGCCGTCAGCTGAACACCTCACATGCGGGCGAGTTTGATAGCTTTTCTATGGCGCAAGATGTCTTGCACGAAGCCGCTGAATTGGCGCTGGCTTCCACGAAGTTCAATTCGCGTGCGGCAATCATGGACGGGTATTCACGCAAGAGCATTGCGTTAGAGGCGGCTGAGTTGGGTTAAGTCAATTGAGTTACCCAAGAAAAAAGCCAGCCGGGTAGGCTGGCTTTTTTACGATATGTAGATGCCCGGGAGCGCCGGCGCAGATACTTCTTTGGTCTCCTCAAGCCCTCATGCTCGATTAAACGAGCAAAAGTAGATGTAGTTTATGCGGCGTGACCTCTGTTGAGAATCGGGATTTTCCCTGCCAAAGTAGTGCAGAGCGCCCCAAAACGGGGATTTGGACCTGGGCTCAGAGGCCTTGAATGATCCAGCGTGCCGCCTTCTCGGCAATCATTAGCGCGGGAGAGTTGGTGTTGCCACTGGTGATGCTGGGCATCACGCTGGCATCAACCACGCGCAACCCCGCGATGCGCCCGCCCCGGCCGTCCAACACCCGCAAATGCGAATCCACCACAGCGCTGGCATCGCCTACCGCCCCCATCTTGGCTGTGCCCACCGGGTGGAAGATCGTCGTGGCTATATCACCCGCTAGCTTTGCCAGCTCTTCATCACTTTGGTATTGCACGCCGGGCTTGTATTCTTCGGGTTTGTACTTTGCCAAAGCGGGTTGCGCGGCGATACGGCGCGTCACCCGAAGGCTTTCAGCGGCTACTTTTCTATCAGCCTCCGTGCTCAAATAATTCGGCGCAATCGCGGGCGCATCTTCAAAGCGATTGCTTTTAAGAAAGATGCGGCCTCGGCTTGTGGGGTTGAGGTTACACACACTGGCCGTGAACGCCGGAAACCTGTGTAGCGGTTCGCCGAAGGCATCCAGCGAGAGCGGCTGCACGTGATACTCTAAATTCGCATAGGGCTGGCTGGGGTCAGAGCGGGTGAATGCGCCGAGTTGGCTGGGTGCCATGCTCATCGGCCCAGTGCGCTTGAGGGCGTATTCCATCGCAATCTTGGCCTTGCCCCAGGGCGTGCTAGCCAGTGTATTGAGCGTTGCCGCGCCCTGTATTTTGTACACAGCGCGAATTTGCAAATGGTCTTGCAGATTTTCGCCGACCCCCTTCAAATCCACCAGCGACTCGACGCCCAACGCTTTGAGTTTTGCGCCATCACCAATGCCCGAGAGCTGCAAAATCTGCGGACTGCCCACCGCACCCGCACTCAAAATCACTTCGCTGCTGGCATGCGCGGTCACCATCTCATCGCCCGTCCAGACCTGCACGCCTGTGCAGCGTTGGCCCTCTGCGGTTTTCTCTAAGATGAGCCGAGAGACTTGCGCACTCGTCCACATTTCAAAATTGGGGCGGCCAAAGCAGGTGGGGCGCAAAAAGGCCTTAGCGGTATTCCAACGGAAGCCCGCCTTTTGATTCACTTCAAAATAGCCCACGCCCTCGTTGTCGCCGCTGTTGAAGTCTTCTGTGGCGGGGATGCCTGCTTGCTGGGCTGCGAGTGCAAACGCATCCAAGATTTCCCAGCTCAAGCGCTGCTTTTCAACCCGCCATTCGCCTGTGCTTTTGCCAGCGCCGATATTGGCTTTGTGGCCATGCGTGGCGGCAAACTTTTTAAGGTTTTCAGGCAATTCGCCCTTATTCATACTGCGTTGTATGCTATCTAATTTATAGTGATCTTCGTGTGCCATAAAGTCAGGCAAGCAGTTTTCCCAGCGCCAATCCGCATCGCCTGTGACCGCTGCCCAATGGTCATAATCGCGCGCTTGGCCTCGCATATAAATCATGCCATTGATCGAGCTGGAGCCCCCTAAGGTCTTGCCGCGCGGGTAGCGCAACGTGCGGCCATTCAAGCCCACCTCGGGCTCGGTGTTGTAAAGCCAATCGGTGCGCGGATTACCGATGCAATACAAATAACCCACAGGAATATGAATCCAGTGGTAGTCGTCTTTTCGCCCCGCTTCGATTAGCAAAACTCGCTTGCTTTTGTCCGCGCTCAAACGATTTGCCAGCAAGCTGCCCGCCGTGCCTGCGCCGATGATGATGTAGTCGAACGTGGTGGAGGTCATGGTGAATGTGCTTTAGGAAGAGGTGTCTTTGCAAGCAGCCGCCGTGGATCTGACTTTGCCAGTCCACCAGCGGAGCCCCCCCCTGGGGAAGGGAGCCGCTAGGCGACATCGGGGAGGTTACTTCGATACTGGCATCACAAATTCAGCGCCTTTACCAATACTGTCTGGCCAACGCTGCATCACGGATTTTTGGCGTGTATAAAACCGCACGCCCTCTTCGCCGTAAGCGTGCATGTCGCCAAACAGGCTGCGCTTCCAGCCACCAAAGCCATGCCAAGCCATGGGCACAGGAATGGGCACATTGACACCGACCATGCCCACTTGAATGCGACGGGCGAACTCGCGGGCGATGCCGCCGTCGCGCGTGAAGCAACTCACGCCGTTGGCGAATTCATGTGCGTTGACCAAATCCACTGCTTCGGCAAAATCCTTGGCTCGCACGCAAGACAGCACGGGGCCAAAGATTTCTTCTTTGTAAATTTTGTGATGCGGCTGCACATGGTCAAACAGCGTGCCGCCGAGCCAAAAGCCCTCTGCGCAACCTGCTTCACTGCTTCTGAAGTTGCGGCCGTCCACAAGCAGTTTGGCGCCTTCTTGTTCGCCCGCCGCAATGTAGCCGGTAATGCGGTCTTGCGCGATTTTCGTGACGATTGGGCCCATTTCGGCATCCAGATTCGTGCCGTTTTTGATTTTGAGGGCTTTCGTGCGCTCAATGAGCATCGGCATGATGCGCTCGCCCACATCGCCCACCAGCACAGCCACCGAAATCGCCATGCAGCGCTCGCCAGCCGAACCAAAGGCGCTGCCAATCAGGGCATCCACCACCTGATCCATATCCGCATCGGGCATGACGATCATGTGGTTTTTCGCGCCGCCGAGTGCTTGCACGCGCTTGCCATGATGTGCGCCGGTCTCATAGATATAGTTGGCAATC
>JANMDE010000174.1:0-2107 GCA_031376105.1 Variovorax sp.
AAACTCGCCACCGCCAAAACCACTGAGCAAATCGACCATTTGGTGGAGGAGCTGGTCGACCGCTTTGGCAAGCTCCCTCAGCCCACCTCCACGCTGATTGACGTGCACCGCCTGCGCGTGCTCTCACAGCCTTTCGGTGTGCAAAAGGTCGAAGCCGCACCGAGTGTGATCAGTATCACCTTCAAAAAGGATGCGCCAATTGAACCGATGGCCATCGTACGGCTGATTCAAAAAAATCGCCATATCAAACTCGCCGGCAACGACAAACTGCGTATCGAGCGCGAACTGCCCGAGCCCAAAGACCGCGCGCAGATGGTGCGCGATGTGCTGCGCAGTCTGGGTGCACCGGTCCAGCCAGCAGCCAAAGCGGAGACCGTTTGAGCCCAGATTCTTCGGCCAACGCTGGCCTCTCACTGCTCAGCCGAGCGCGTGCCTACGCGCCGCCGCCTGACACAGGCCTGCAAATTGCCTATCAAGACGAAGCACTGCTTGTGATCGACAAACCTGCTGGTTTGCTCTCTGTACCGGGACGCGGCGAAGATTTGCAAGACTGCGCCTTGCACCGGGTGCAGCAGCGTTTTCCGCGTGCGCTTTTAGTGCATCGCTTAGACGAAGCCACCAGCGGGCTGCTGATGTTTGCGCTCTCGGCCGATGCGCAACGCGCCTTGAGCTTGGCTTTTGAAAAGCGGCAGGTGAAGAAAACCTATCTGGCGCGTGTGCATGGCATGGTCCAGCCAAGCAGCGGCTTGATCGACGCGCCCATTGCCATCGATTGGCCGCGAAGGCCTTTGCGAAAAATTGATTTTGAAGCTGGAAAAAGCGCTGTCACACATTTTCAAACGCTATCCAAAGATGAGCAAACTATGCAGTCTTTATTAGGGCTAGAGCCCCAAACAGGCCGCACTCATCAGCTTCGGGTGCATTTACAACATCTGGGGCATCCGATCGTGGGCGACACCTTGTATGGCCTAGCAAATGAGCCTGCAAGCAGACTCATGCTGCACGCCAGTGGCCTTGCGCTGGCGCATCCGTTGCACCCAGCCACTTCACTCAAAATTGAGAGCGCTTTGCCGTTTTAAAGCTGGCAAAGCAGCGCAGTTAGCCACCAGAGCGATTCTCGCCCACGCTATTTCGCAGTGCCGTTTGTGCCACGGCATCCAGCGCTTTGTCGACCATCTTGCCGTCAGAGACCATGCGAATCATGCCTTGCGAGCTTAATTTGTCCATGGTGCGCTTGCTCATGGAATGCGCCTTGCCACCGCGCGAGACAAACATAAACAGGCTGCGCATCGGGCTGGCCCACGTCAATTGAGCGCGCACCCAAGCGCCGTCCAGCATCAACTCAACCCACGAGCCAATCGGAATACTCACCGTCACCTCGGGGGAAACGGGAGCCGAATCCGCTGCAGGCACAGCCGAGCTCACATCCAGCGGCATCACGGCCTGCTCATTCACAAAACCGGCGCCAGAAACTTCGCTTTGCGCGAGCCACACGCCATCTTGCGCATCTTTGGGATCGTGGTGAGAGGAAGGAAAATCCTCAAATAAACTGTCAGGCTCGGGCTCTGCCTCTGGCTCTAATTTGGGCTCTGTCGCTGGGCCTGCCAGCGGTGCCTGTGCGCTAGCGGCATACAAAGCCTCGAGCTCAGCGCGTGCGGACGCTGCCTCGGCTTGATCAAACTGCGACAGTGTGCCGTCGCTGACCTGCACGGCATCATTAGCCTCTTGGGCGCGGAAATTCGCCTGAGCAGCCGCCTTGGCCGCTGCCTCTGCCGCTTCAGCCGCCTGCTGACGCCCGCCCTCCAGTGCCACTTCGTGCAACTCAATCAGGCCTGCAAAGAAATCTGTGATGCGTTCGGGGGGAAATTCGATGATGGCCAAGCCCTGGCGCAGCTTGGCAAGCATGGCCGGGATGAGCTGCACCAAGCGCTTGCGGTTACGTTTTGCCTTCGATGGCTGCACGCTCCAAAACAGCTCAGCAACCAAGCCTTGATAGCCTTGCGGATCGGTGCGTCCGTCGGTGCAGCGCAGTTGGCTCTCGGCCACCGCATGCGCCCAAGGGCCACACACAAAATCGAGCACCATTTGCGGCACTTCAACATCTTGC
>JANMDE010000182.1:0-5211 GCA_031376105.1 Variovorax sp.
ATTTGGCCTTGATTTAACTGCTAGAGCGGCTGAAGTTTTCTCGCGTTTAACTGTATAATTAAACAGTTAAATCATGGTGTCTAAACCCTTTTTATCCATTCAGATCAAGTCTGCAATCCAGATTTGTAGTCACAGCAAGACTACAATTGAAGTTATCCCATTGCCACAAGGAGCTTCATATGATCGCCGCTGATACCTACGTTCGCGCCCGCATTGACTCGGCCACGAAAGACCGCGCCGCAGTGGCTTTGGAGGCGATGGGCTTGTCTATTTCTGATGCGATTCGCTTGCTGATGATGCGCGTGGCGGATGAGCGAAAGCTGCCGTTTGAGATCAAGGTGCCGAATGCGACGACGCGCGCAGCGATGCTTGAGGCCGAGCAGATCATCAAAACGCGCCGCGCCCGTTACAAGAATGCCAAAGAAGTCTTCGATGAACTTGAAAAGCAGGCCAGCAAATAGCAAACGCGCGAATCTGCCCAGAGCCGTCGATTTTTCCAAAGCTTTTGTGAAAGACTGGAGGCGCTTAGAGCATTCGGGCCGCTACGACATGCGGCAGCTCAAGCAAGCGATGACGCTCCTGATCAACAACGATGCTCCGCTAGGCCCAGAGTGGCTAGATCACCCGCTCAAAGGCGATTGGGCAGGCCATCGCGAATGCCATATCGGCGGAGATTTCTTGCTGATCTATGTTTTGGACGACAAACCACCCAGCGGCGTGGTGGTGTTTGTGCGAGCTGGCACGCATTCGGAGTTGTTTTGAATCGCCGTATGATGCTACATATTTCATAGCACTTTGCGCATATTTTATGCACGCTAGACGCCTGTTTTCTTTATACTTTCCTGAAAAAGCGGTTCTGCCAGTGCAAACTTAGGCTGATGGTGATATCGTTGCGCCTCTTTCCAAATTCCGCTCCTCTTACTCCCCCGTCTTCCCTATGTCACTCTTCAATCCGCTCAAACTCGGCGCGCTCACGCTGCCCAATCGCATCATCCTGGCCCCTCTCACCCGCACCCGCGCTGGCGCGGAGCATTTGCCCAATGATTTGATGGCCGAGTATTACGCGCAGCGCGCCAGCGGCGGCTTGCTGATCACGGAATGCACGATGATTTTGGAAAATACCTCGGCCTTCTATGCCGAGCCGGGCATTTATTCTGCGGCGCAAATCGAAGGCTGGAAAAAGACGACGGCCGCTGTGCATGCCAAGGGTGGGCGCATTTTTATGCAAATTTGGCACGCCGGCCGCGCCGCGCATCCTGATCTCAACGGCGGGCATCGCACCGTCTCTAGCAGCGCCATCGCCATCGAAGGCGAGATCCAAACACCCGCTGGCAAAGTGCCGCAAGCCGTGCCGCATGCGCTCGGCTTAGAAGAAATACCGCCGATCGTGGCTGCCTTTGCCCAAGCCGCTAAAAATGCCATGGCCGCAGGCTTTGATGGCGTGGAGATTCATGGCGCCAATGGCTATTTGATCGATCAGTTTTTGCGCGATGGCGCGAACCAGCGCACGGATGCCTATGGCGGCTCTTTAGAAAACCGCGCACGCTTTTTGTTTGAAGTGCTCACCGCCGTGTCAAAGGCCATTGGCTCGGATCGCGTGGGCCTGCGCCTCTCGCCGCTCAACAGCTACAACAGCATGAAAGACAGCGACCCGGTGGGCCTGACTGCTTTCTTGGCTGAAAAACTCAATGTGTTTAACCTAGCCTACCTGCACCTGATGCGCGCCGATTTCTTTGGCCTGCAAAAAGCCGATGTGATGAGCGTGGCACGCGAGAAATACAAAGGCGTGTTGATTGGCAACATGGGCTACAGCGCCGAGGAAGCCGAAGCCGCCATTGCAGCGAGCAAGCTCGATGCCGTGGCCTTCGGCACATCCTTCCTCGCCAACCCAGACCTGCCCGAGCGCATCGCCGCCAAAGCCGCGCTCAATGCGCCCGATTCATCTACCTTCTACACACCGGGCGCGAAGGGCTACACGGACTATCCGGCAATGGCAGCCGCTTAAACATTGAGCACGCACACGACGCATAAAAAAACCGCCCTGTTGAAGCGGTTTTTTTGAATGCGCTAAAAGCAGATTAATAACGACGACCGCCGCCACCACCACCGCCGCCGCCGTAGCCGCCGCGATCACCGCCGCCGCCGTAACCACCACCACCGCCGCCACCGCCGTAGCCACCGCCACCCGTGCGTGGAGGACGAGCTTCCATCGGGCGAGCGACGTTGACTGTGAGGTCACGGCCGCCGACGTTTTGGCCATGCAGGCCAGCGATCGCAGCTTGCGCTTCATCGGCGCTACCCATTTCGACAAAACCGAAGCCTTTGGAGCGACCGGTATCGCGCTCCATCATGACCTTGGCGGATTGAACCTGGCCAAAGGCGGAAAACTGCTGTTGCAGGTCTTCATCGCGTACTGTGTAGGCGAGATTGCCGACGTATAGTTTGTTGCTCATAGTGAGTCTTTCTCAAAAATGTGCACCCAAGAAAGGAGGGCGCACGGTAAAAATCGAATAAGTGGGTTGATTGTTGGTTTTAGCGACGATCAGCACATGGTGGGTCGCCAACGCGCGGTTGACGGTTTTCAATGTGGCGGAAGGCGATGCAACTTGTGGGGAGGTGATGGGTGGATATTTTACTTGACTTTATCACCCGCCAAATACGAATGCATCTATGCCGTATTTTGCCATGCTTCTGCGTTTCGGCCACCACACTTCCCGCAATGCGATTTTGGGGCGGGAATTTGCGGCCATAGCGCTGGCGTTTTTGCAAGAGACGGGACCTACGTTTTGAGAGGTAATTGCTGTTCAACACACATCATCAAGCGCGCATTCCGGCTAGAGACAAAATAATGCCAACAAGCGCCATCATGAGAAACACAAGCCGCGCTTTGCAGGGTCGGTCACATAAGCGCGCCAATGCAAATGTCGCCCGCATCAATCCAGCTTAATCCCCAAATCCACTGCCAGTTTGATCCACACAGGCACGTCTCGCGCCCAATCTTCGCGGGTTTCTTTTAGATTTTTGGGTTTGTTGGGGATTGCAAAGGTCTCACGCAGCTGCGCAGCTTTAGGGGTGTTTGCGCCGTCCACCATCACTTGGGAGAGCGCGCGAATCACGGCCTCTGGCGTGCCCGCAGGTGCCATAAGCGGCAGGCCGCCCTCTAGCGTGACCAAGCGGCCTTGAATGCCCTGCTGCGTGAGCGTGGGCACATCGGGCAGCTTGGGCGAGCGATACGAGCCCGTCACGCCAATGGCTTTGACGCCACGCGATTGCACGGTGGCAAAAGACTGATAGCTCCCAATCGCCACCTGCAATTGCCCGCCCGCCAAATCCACCCACATCGGCGACTCGCCGCGATAGTTGATCGTGACGATCTTTGTGCCTTCATTGCGATTGGTTTGATCGGCCACCATCTGCGGATACGCACCCGGCGCATAGCTGCCCATGCTCACAGGATTTTTCTTCGCATACTCAATCAGCTCTCGCATCGTGTTCACGCCAATTTTCTCTGGCACGCCCACCACCAGTGGGCCAGAGGGAAAGAAGCCCACGGGCACGATGTCTTTGCCAAGGTTATACGGTAGCTTGTTATAAAGCACGCGGTTTTGCCACACCGTGCCAGAGGTCGTCATGAGCAAGGTGTAGCCATCAGGGGGCGATTTGGCCATCGCATCAATCGCAATGATCGCGCCCGCGCCGGGCTTGTTTTCCACAATCGCCTGAATGCCAAACTTAGCTGTGAGCTGCTCTGCATACAAACGAGCATACGAATCCGTGAGCCCACCGGGTGCGAAGGCCACGATGATGCGAATGGGTTTGTTGGGCCAAGGCGCGGTTTGTGCGATGGCGCTTTGCATCGCTTGCGGCAGCGCGAGCGAGCCAGCAGATATAGCACCCGCAGCAATGATCTGGCGACGTTGCAGCGTGCTTGGGGTTTTTTGAGGTGCGTTCATACGAAGTTTCCGAATATTGTCAATCGCTGCATCCTAAACACAGATGCTGAAATACGCCATGGGAGAGTTACCTAGCGCAGACGTTAAACTTCAGCCATGGCTTACGAACACATCCTGCTCCACCAAGAGGGTAGCATCACTTCCATCACGCTCAACCGCCCCGAACGACGTAACGCACTCGCATTGCCCATGATCGCTGAACTGCGGCAGGCCTTCGAGGTAATTTCACAAAGCGACGCCCGAGGCGTGATCCTCGCGGCCAATGGCCCCGTGTTTTGCTCAGGCCATGATTTTGCCGACATGCGCGGTGCAACCCTGGAAGCCGCCACGCATCTGTTTGAAACCTGCATGCAAATGATGAACGCCATGCAGGCCCTGCCCCAACCCGTGATCGCCAAGGTGCATGCGATGGCCACGGCGGGTGGCTGCCAACTGGTGGCGAGCTGCGATTTGGCAGTGGCGTCTGAGCGCGCGAGCTTTGCCATCCCCGGCGGCAAAGCGGGCCAGTTTTGCCACACGCCGCTGGTCGCCGTAGCTCGCAATTTAAGCCGCAAACGCGCCTTAGAAATGGCCATGACGGGCGACGCCATCGATGCCAAAACAGCAGAAAGCTGGGGCCTCATCAATCGCTGTGTGCCGCACGAAGAGCTAGACGCCGCCACCCTTGATCTCATCACCCGCGCCAGCCGAGGTAGCGCGCTCTCCATGGCTGCAGGCAAAGCCGCCTACTACCGCCAGATTGACATGCCTCAGCAACAAGCCTATGAGTTTGCATCTGCTGTCATGTCAGAAGCGACCCTTACGCGCGACGCGCAAGAAGGCATTGCGGCGTTCTTCGAGAAACGTGGGGCGGTTTACGTTCAGGAAGCTACCGAATTGAAGAGCAGTTTCAAAGCCTTTTGAGTGTCTAGCCGTTGTATTTACTGCCCGAGGCGCTATTGAATTTATAGTATCGACTGGCTGTGCGTTTCGCTCAACCTTTTGTACCTGCGGCCTACAATCGTGCAGTCGCATTGCTTTCCCGTACTAGCCAACGTGCGCCAGCTTAGATATTGAGATAAAGCCTTGCGCATCAAGCTCATTGCATTCTTTCCAAGTTCGGGAATCGTCAACAGTTCTGAGATTCCCATCACTATGAAGTAACAGTACGCCACCCTTGATCGGAATGATTGCGCCAATTGATATTGAAGATTGCGTCGTACCTGACACGTATAAAAAAGCACGTTGTCCTTCCTTGATTTGAATCCGTGCGGGTACA
>JANMDE010000272.1:0-5643 GCA_031376105.1 Variovorax sp.
CAAACAAAGGGTGGAAGAAGTCAAGCGTGGTGTGTTGCAAGCGGGCGGGTTTCCGCTGGAGATTCCTTGCATTTCAGTGGCTGAGAATTTCGTCAAGCCCACCACCATGCTCTATCGCAACCTGCTGGCGATTGAAGCTGAGGAGCAGCTGCGCTGCCACCCGGTAGACGGCGCGGTGCTGATGGGTGGCTGCGACAAAACCACGCCTGGCTTGCTGATGGGCGCATTCAGTGCAGGCTTGCCTTGCATTTATTTGCCTGCTGGCCCCATGCTGCGCGGCAACTGGAAAGGCAAAACGCTGGGCTCTGGCTCGGATGCTTGGAAATACTGGGATGAGCGCCGCGCTGGCAACATCAGCTCTACGCAATGGATGGAAATTGAAGGCGGCATCGCTCGCAGCGCCGGCACCTGCATGGTGATGGGCACAGCTGCCACGATGATGGGCATTGCAGAAGCCTTGGGCATGACGCTACCGGGTGCATCGAGCATTCCAGCCGTCGATGCGAATCACCAACGCATGGCTACGCAATGCGGCCGCCGCGTTGTGGACATGGTCTTGGAAGACCTCACGCCTGCTCGCATGCTCAGCCGCGAGAGCTTTGAAAATGCTCTCACAGTGGCAATGGCCGAGGGCTGTTCCACCAACGCCATCATTCATCTCGTTGCAATTTCTCGCCGTGCAGGTATTCCTTTGACGTTGGATGACTTTGATGCCTTCAGTCGCAAAGTGCCCGTGATTGCGAATATTCGCCCGAGTGGAGACACCTATTTGATGGAAGATTTTTATTACGCGGGCGGTATGAAGGGTTTGATGAAAACGCTGCTTGATGCGGGCATGCTGCACCGTGAGGCTTTGACGGTGAATGGCCAAACAGTTGCTGAGAATTTGAAAGATGCCGAGGTGTACAACGACGACGTGATTCGCCCGATTGCAAAACCGATTTACAAAGAAGGCGCACTCGCTGTGCTTCGCGGCAATCTTGCGCCCAATGGCTGCGTGATCAAGCCGAGCGCTTGCGCAGAGAAATTTTTGATGCATACGGGGCCAGTGCTCGTTTATGACGACTATCCATCGCTAAAAAAAGCCGTGGAAGACCCAGATTTAGATGTCACGGAAAACCACATCATCATCCTGCGCAACGCCGGCCCGCAAGGCGGCCCCGGGATGCCCGAGTGGGGCATGGTGCCGATTCCAACGAAGCTGGTGAAGCAAGGCGTGCGCGATATGCTGCGCATCTCCGATGCCCGCATGAGCGGCACAAGCTATGGTGCATGCATCTTGCATGTGAGCCCAGAGAGCTACATCGGTGGGCCGCTCGCTTTGGTGCAAAACGGCGATGTCATTACCGTGAATGTGCCCGAGCGCACGATTCATTTAGAAATCTCAGAAGCTGAAATGGCAAAGCGCAAAGCCGCGTGGATGCCACCCCCCAAACGCTTTGAGCGCGGTTACGGCCACATGTTTACCCAACACATCCTGCAAGCCGATCAAGGCTGTGATTTTGATTATTTAGAAACTTCGTTTGGCGCTCCAGTGCCAGAGCCAGTGATCTATTGACAGGAGAAAGCGAAAGCGGAAATTGGAGTCAGATCACAAATCAAGACACGACTATTCCCGGCGCGAAACCATTTCAGGACGAAATTGTGCTCTGACCCCAATTTCCGCTTTCGCTTTCTCCGCTGCATCCGAAGCGAAAAAACATATGCCTCTCAACCCAACCACCAAATCAAAGCTGCTCACAGTCAGCACAGCCACCGCCTGCACAGCTCTCTTCAAACGCGGCTTGCGCAATCAGTTCATCCAAGACGTGCGCCCGCTCAACGCCAATTTGCCCAACATGGTCGGCGAGGCCTTTACGCTGCGCTACATCCCTGCGCGTGAAGACCTGAATCCCATCAGCGTGTTTCAAGATCGCGCACACCCGCAGCGCGTCGCTGTAGAGCAATGCCCGCTAGGCAGCGTGCTTGTGTTTGACAGCCGCAAAGACGCACGCGCGGCATCCGCAGGTTCCATCCTCATCAGCCGCTTGATGGTGCGCGGTTGCGCAGGCGTGGTCACCGATGGCGGCTTCAGAGATTCGCCTGAGATCGCCGCGCTGCCTTTCCCCGCCTACCACCATCGCCCCAGTGCGCCGACAAATCTCACGCTGCATCAAGCGCTAGACATAAACGTGCCGATTGGCTGCGGCGATGTGGCCGTGTGGCCGGGCGATGTGATCGTGGGCGACAAAGAAGGCGTGATCGTAATCCCAGCTGGGATTGCAGATGAAGTGGCCAAAGAAGCCGTGGAGATGACAGCCTTTGAAGATTTCGTCACCGAGATGGTGGTGAATGAAGGCCGCAGCATTCTTGGCCTGTATCCACCCACGGAGCAAAAAAGCCGAGACGATTTTGCTGCCTGGATGACGTCAAATGCAGCGCGCTACTCACTATAAATTACATAGCAAACTATGCCTATCCTATAAGGGCTAATGGATGATATCTTCTAAATTATCTCGTCTTTTGCTGACCGGTGCAGCTGGGGGCTTAGGGCAAGTCTTGCGAGAGACCTTAAAGCCGTTCGCGAAGACGATTCGGTTGTCTGATATCGCTGAAATGGAGGCAGGCAAAACGAGTGAAGAAGTGCTGCCTTGCGATTTGTCAAACAAAGCAGCAGTGGATGCGCTGGTGAAAGGTGTGGATGCCATTGTGCATATGGGCGGTATCTCCACCGAACACCCATTTGAGCAAATTTTGGAAGCGAATATCAAAGGCGTGTTTCACCTGTATGAAGCGGCGCGGCGGCATGGTGTCAAGCGTGTGGTGTTTGCCAGCTCCAATCATGTGATTGGGTTTCACAAGCAGGGTGATGTGATTGATGCGAATTGCGCGAAGCGGCCAGATAGCTATTACGGTTTGTCAAAAGCTTTTGGTGAAGACCTTTCGCGATTCTATTTTGACCGCTACGGCATCGAGACGGCTTGCCTGCGTATTGGCTCTTCCTTCCCAGAGCCGAAAGATCAGCGCATGCTGGTCACGTGGCTGAGCTACCGCGATTTAACAGAGTTGATTCGCTGCTGCTTGTTTGCGCCAACACTTGGCCACACCATCGTGTATGGCGCATCTGACAACCGCGATAAATGGTGGGACAACAGCCAAGCCGCGCATCTGGGCTTTAAGCCGCAAGACAACTCCGAGCCCTTCCGTGCGAAGGCTGAAAGCGTGCCGCCTTTGGCGCAAGACGATCCAGCGCGGATTTACCAAGGTGGTGGCTTTGTGAAAGCCGGGCCTTTTGAGACTCTGTGACTGAAACTCTGTGAACACCCCCATGCAAGCCGAGCTCATCCTTAATGCCCAAAACGCCGTCGGCGAAAGCCCCGTATGGCATGTCGGCGAGCAGGCTTTGTATTGGGTGGATATTCCAGCAAAAGCGCTATATCGCTGGAAAGCAGGGCAGGGCGTGCAAACATGGCATGCCAGCGAGATGATCGGCTGCGTCGCCATGCACACGAGCGGCGGTTGGATCGCGGCGATGGAAAGTGGTATCTTTCATTTGCTGCCGCAAGCAGATGGCAGCGTGACTGAAAAGCTATTAGCAAGCATCACGCATCCCTTTGCTGGCATGCGTTTCAACGATGGCCGCTGTGACCGCCAAGGTCGCTTTCTGGCAGGCACGATGTTGATGAATATGGCCGATAGCCGACAAGAGGGTTGCATAGTTAGCTATCAAAAATATAGCACTGTGCAAATATTGCTACAAGGTCTGTACACCCCCAATGGCATGGCTTTCAGCCCCGATGGCCGCACCATGTATCTGAGCGATTCGCATCCCAAATCACAACGCGTCTGGGCGTTTGATTACGACACAACCAATGGCACGCCCTCCAATCGCCGCGAGTTTGTCGACATGAATCCCTTGCCCGGCCGCCCAGATGGCGCAGCTGTGGATGAAGAGGGTTGCTATGGGATCTGCGCCAACGATGCATGCCTCATCCACCGCTTCACGCCGCATGGCATGCTAGGCCAGTCATTGCAGGCGCCCGTAAAAAGCCTGGAATGTATGCTTTTGGCGGTGCAGACATGAAAACCTTGTACATCACCTCTTTCCGCCCCAACAACGCAGACCTTGCCGATCAACCCCTTGCTGATGGCGTTTTTGCCTTGCGCCCCAAAGCGCGTGGCATCGAGGAATCGGCTTTCCAATCTTGAGCATAAAAACACCATGAACCCAGCTGTTGAATCTAGCCGCGTTTCCTACGCATCCGCTGTAGCGCAAACCACAGCACAAGACGCAGGCGATCGCATCGCGCATATTGCTTTGCAGCTCACCATCCTGCCGCTGGCCACGCCCGTGAGCGATGCGAAAGTGCTCACTGGGCGGCAAAAGCCGATGACCGAGATTGCTTTCATCTTCTGCGAGATCACCACACGGGATGGGCATAGCGGCATGGGCTTTGGCTACAGCAAGCGCGCTGGCGGCCCAGGGCTTTATGCGCATGCGAAAGAGATTGCGCCCAACTTGATCGGCGAAGATCCGAATGACATTGCCCGCCTCTGGACGAAGCTCATGTGGGCGGGCGCGAGCATGGGGCGCAGCGGCATGACAAGCCAAGCGATTTCGCCGTTTGATATTGCGCTGTGGGACATGAAGGCCAAGCGCGCTGGCCTGCCGCTGGCCAAGCTCTTAGGCAGCCACCGCGAGAGCGTGCAGTGCTACAACACCTCCGGCGGATTTTTCAGTACGCCGCTCGACCAGGTGCTGAAGAATGTGGAAGTCTCGCGCGAGAGCGGCATTGGCGGGATCAAGCTCAAAGTGGGGCATCCGGATTTGAAGGTGGATATTGAGCGCGTGAGCAGTGTGCGCAAGGTGTTGGGTGATGGTTTTCCGCTGATGGTGGATGCCAATCAGCAATGGGATCGTTTGAAGGCTGTGCGTGCGTGCAGGGCGCTGGAAGAATACGATCTCACGTGGATCGAAGAGCCCTTGGATGCCATGGATTTTGAAGGCCACGGCGAGCTGGCCAAGCGCTTTGACACACCGATTGCCACTGGCGAAATGCTCACCAGCTTCAACGAGCATGCGCAACTGATCGAAGCCGGCACCGATTTCATCCAACCCGATGCCCCGCGCGTGGGCGGCATCTCGCCATTTTTACAAATCATGCAACTGGCCGACAACAAAGGCCGTATGCTCGCCCCGCATTTCGCGATGGAAATTCATTTGCACCTGTGCGCTGCCTATCCGCGCGAGAGCTGGCTTGAGCATTTTGAATGGCTCATGCCGTTGTTCAATGAGCAGCTCAGCCTGAAAGACGGCCGCATGTGGCTGCCCTACCGCCCCGGCTTGGGCTTTACTTTGAGCGAGCAAGCGCAGGCTTGGACTCGGGAGAGATTTGAGACTGGCAAGCGTCCTTGACTTGCTCACTCTTGTTTTGATAGCACTCTGCGCATATTCTGTGTCGACTATTGTCTGTTTTCTTTGTAGGCTGTCTTTGTAGATTGCAGGTTCTCGCGGCAGGCTGCGCACTGGGTTGCATGCGATAACGAATCAAATCTGAAGTGAAGTAAGAGTGAAACCCAAAGATCGCCAAAAGCACGATGCGGCAGTGCCGTGGCCATGCAGCACAGTCAGAGCCCCGGGCTGGAAGCGCGGAGAAATTTGGC
>JANMDE010000152.1:0-2938 GCA_031376105.1 Variovorax sp.
GCAGCATAAAAACGCTCGGCTCGTCAATCAGCGTAGCCCACGGCGTGTTTTCCACCCAATCGTTAAGAAACCCATGCAAACGCTGCCGAATCTGCCCAAGCGCCAGCGGCACAGCCGGCGGAAACAAAAGCGCTGCAGGCCACAGCGCCAGCAAAACCAAGGGCGCGCGCGCATCGCGCACGAACCAGCGCGCCCGAAAGCGGCTCCAATGATCTACCACCCCCAGCCGCTCCAGCGCCACGGCCATCGCTGCACCAGAGAGTGCGCCAAAGCTATTGAGCAACCAGTCTGACAATTGCGGCACGCGCAGCGGGAGGTAGCTTTGTGCGGCCTCCAGGAGCAGCGACAACACGCTGCACGCCAGTGCAACCAGCCAAGTCGGCTGTGGCAGCAAACGTGTGCGCAACACGGCCAGCGTGGCTAAAAAGCCCAGCGGCGCATAGCCCACAAAATTGGCCACCACATCAAAGCGGCTCCAGTAGCGCGGCCAAGGCGCATTTAGAAAGTAAAACGGGTTGATGCCCTGATTACGCCAGCCGTCAAACGGATAAAGAGACGCATAGACAATCAGCAGCGCAAAAATCAGGGCCAAGGGTGTGGCTGAGCTGCGGTGCGGCTGCATGGTTGGCTTGCCTTAAAACGGCTTGACCACCACCAAGACCACAGCCACTACCATGATCAACACGCTGGCCTCGTTGAACCAGCGATACCAAACATGGCTGCGTGTGTTTGCACTGCGCTCAAATTTCTTCAGAATCACGCTACAGCCATGGTGATACCCGATGGCCAGCAACACCACAAACAACTTGGCATGCATCCAGCCCTGGCCTCGCCCGATGCCATAACCCATCCAGAGCCATATTCCCAAACCCAAAGCCGGAATAGCCAGCAAGCTCATAAATCTGAGGAGTTTTCGCGCCATCAGCAACAAACGCTGCTTTTCAGCTTCTGAGCCCGGCGGCACTTGCGCCAGATTCACAAAAATACGCGGCAGGTAAAACAAGCCCGCAAACCAACTGGCGATGAAGATAATGTGAAAAGCTTTGACCCAGAGCATGATGATGAGTTTAGGCTAAAACTGATGGCATCATCCAGTTGAGGCGACGGTTGCCTGTCGTCGCAAGAATTCAAGCGTTGCAAAAAGGAAGACACCATGCACCCTGATGAATGGCAAGCCCGCGTAGAGCTGGCCGCCTGCTACCGCATGTTTGACATGCTCGGCTGGGCAGAAATGATCTACAACCACATCACGGTGCGCGTGCCCGAGAGCGTGAGCGACAGCTCAAAGCAATTCCTCATCAACCCCTTTGGCCTGCATTACAGCGAAGTCACCGCCAGTAACTTGGTGAAAATTGACACGCAGGGCAACAAACTTGATGCCTCCAACCCCTACCCCGTCAACCCGGCGGGTTTTACCGTGCATTCCGCGATTCATCAGCATCTGGAAGGCGCGCATTGCGTGATGCATACCCACACCACCACCGGAAGCGCTGTAGCTTGCACGGCGAGCGGCCTCGCGCAAAACAACTTCTATTCCGCGCAACTGCACGACATGGTGGCGTATCACGACTTCGAGGGCATCACCGTGCACGCCGAAGAAGCGCCGCGCCTCTTAAAAAACATGGGCAACAAGCCCTTGATCATGCTGCGTAACCACGGTTTGCTGGCTTGGGGCGCAACTCTACCGCTGGCGCTCGTGCGGCTGTGGACGCTGCAACGCGCTTGTGATATTCAATGCATGCAGGCCAACTTGGGCGCAGCCATTGCTGTGCCAGAAGCAGTGGCCGAACGCACCACGCGCGATGGTTTGCAGTTTGACCTGCGCTTCGGCGCGGGGCAAGATGTGTTCGATGCGCTCAAACGGCGTGTGGACAAGTTCAATCCGGGTTATGACGCATAAAGATTTGCCATTATTTATATAGCATACTATCTATATTCTATAAGGGCGATATCCTTAAATGACTCAAATAATTCAGCGTGTTGCCATTGTGGGCGCTGGCAGCATTGGCGGCTGGATCGGAGCCAAGCTCTCCCGCTGCGCTGGCGTGCAGCTCAGCGTGTTCGCGCGCGGCACAACGCTTGCCGCCTTGCAGCAAGATGGCCTGCAATTGCATCTCAAAGAAGAAAGCATTCATGCCAAAGTGACGGCTTCTCACGATGCCGCGCAGCTCGGCGAGCAAGATCTGGTGATCCTCGCCGTGAAAGCGCCAGCGGTGCGCTCTGTGGCGGCGCAGATCACGCCCCTGCTAGGCAAACACACCATGCTGCTGTCCGCCATGAATGGCGTGCCGTGGTGGTTTTTTGACGGCTTTGGCGGTGCGCTCGCAGGCCAGCGCCTGCAAAGCATCGATGCCGACGGCCAGATCGCGCAGCATTTGAAGCCGCATCACATCATTGGCTCCGTGGTGCACGCCAGTTGCGCCACGCGCAGCCCTGGTGTGATTCAGCATCATTTTGGCAATGGCCTGATCATCGGTGAGCCATCGGGTCAAGCCACGGCGCGTGTGCAAGCCCTGCTGGCCTTGCTAGTTGAGGCAGGTTTTGATGCCACGCTCTCACCGCAGATTCAAAAGGATGTTTGGTACAAGCTCTGGGGCAACATGACGGTCAACCCCATCAGCGCCATCACCGGCGCGACCACAGACAAGATTCTGGGCGACGATCTGCTGCGCGGTTTCATCAGCCACGTGATGCGAGAGGCCAAAGCCATTGGCGAGCAAATCGGCATCCCAATCGCTCAGCAGCCCGAAGACCGCCACCAAGTCACTCTCAAACTCGGCGCTTTCAAAACCTCGATGCTGCAAGATGCCGAAGCTGGCCGCGCGATAGCGACCGAAGTCAGCGGCACATTCTTCGAACTCGATGTGTCGTCCGAAGCAGATTGGGATGCCTTGGCCGCTGCTCATCCGCAAATCGATGTCGTGGGCGGCAACATCGC
>JANMDE010000321.1:0-10292 GCA_031376105.1 Variovorax sp.
CAAAATGCCCGACGTGCAAGCCCGCATGGCATTGGCCACCACGGTGCCCACCGGCGGCGAGCCCCGCTATCTAGGCCGCACCCATGAAGCTGACTACGATCGCTTAGGCAAAGTCATCACAGAAATGGGGATCAAGGCAGATTAAGCGGGGGCAGGCTAGCCCTCAGAACGCCCAAGTTCGTGCGATAATCTCCGCACTGGAAACGTGACCGAGTGGCCGAAGGTGCTCCCCTGCTAAGGGAGTATGGGGTGTAGAGCCCCATCGAGAGTTCGAATCTCTCCGTTTCCGCCAGCAACAATGCAAAAAGCCCGTTTGATTCGTCAAACGGGCTTTTTCATTTTTGGCATCCTGGGAGTTTGCTGCCCTACCATTTGCCTTTGGGCTGCTGCGCGCGAATGAAGGCCGCAATGATGTCCACAGAGTCTTGCTTTTTTGCTTGATGGGCAAATTCGATGGCGCTCAGGCCCAGATCGTTCTTCAGGCTGACATCTGCGCCTTCTTCTAGCAGCAGCTTCACAGCGCCCGGCGTGCCGTAGTGGGCAGCCATCATCAGCGGTGTGGTTTTGTTGGGGCTTTCGGCATCGATGTAGGCATAGTTTTCGAGCAAGATGGCCATGAGCTGGACGTTGCCCGCCGTGGCGGCGTAATGCAGCGGTGTCCAGCCGGGCTTGTTCACGTCGGCACCTTTGTCGATCATCAGCACAGCCAGCTCGACCTGCCCTTTGAAAACGGCCATCATGAGCGGAGTTTCGCCGTCGTCGGTGATGGGGTTGAGGTCAATTTTGGATGTATTGACCAAGAGCTGAGCCACCTTGGGCGACGGTTCGCGCAAGGCGAGAAACAGGCCGTGAAGGTTTTTGGGATCACGGGTGTTCGGGTCAAAGCCGCGTTGAAGCAGGTTTTGCACGGTGCGGGCATCGTCGTTTCGGATGGCCACAAAAAAATCTTCATACGCGCCTGCTTGAGCCACTGTGCAAATAAAAAAACTAATGAAAACAATTAACTTTAATGGATAGTTAAAGTAATTTCTCATAAAAATTCCTCGCCTAGCTTGGCTTAAGCCACTGAGATTCGCGGAAACAAGCGGTCAAAATTATCACTCGTGGCCTGCGCCACAGCCTCAATGCTCACGCCTTTGAGCTGCGCTAATTGTTTGGCAACGAAGGGCACATAGCTGGGGTTGTTGGTCTTGCCGCGATAGGGCATGGGTGCAAGATACGGGCTGTCGGTTTCAATCAGGCAGCGCTCAAGTGGCACATAGGCCGCCACTTCGCGCAGCTCTTGCGCGGCTTTGAAGGTCAAAATACCTGAGAAGCTGATGTAAAAATCCAAATCAAGCGCGGCCTTGGCCACGGCCATGTTTTCAGTAAAGCAATGAAACACGCCGCTGGCGCGGGGCAAATTGCCCCTGCCCTGCTGGCCTTCGCTGGCAAAACCGCCCTCTTCCTTCAAAATGGCCAGCGTGTCATCTGAAGCAGAGCGGGTGTGGATCACCAGAGGCAGATCGGTGGTGCGAGCGGCGCGGATGTGGGTGCGAAAGCGCTCGCGCTGCCACGCCATGTCAGCAATGCCGCGCCCGCCTTTGCGGCCTGCCATGTCGTAATAATCAAGGCCCGTTTCACCGATCGCCACCACTTTAGGCCGCTTGGAGCGCTGCACCAAGTCGTCAAACGTCGGTTCGTAGATGCCTTCGTTGTCAGGATGCACGCCCACGGTGCTCCAGAAATTGTCATACGAGGTGGCCAGGCTGTGCACGTCTTCAAACTCTTCGATCGTGGTGCAGATGCACAAGGCACGGGTGACTTGGGCCTGCGCCATGGCAGCGCGGATGGCTTGCAAATCGCCGCGCAGCTCAGGGAAGTTCAAATGGCAATGGGAGTCGGTAAACATGCGCCAATTTTAAGAAAATGGGCTATTCGCCCTTATATACTATCGATAGCTTGCTATTTAATTTATAGCATTCAAAGGTGGGAGGAAACCCCCCTCAGCTCAAGAAAAGATCAGATCGTCTGCGTCGGCCGCTCAGAGCCGAGGTGCGCGCCCAGAATTTGCTCGATTTTTATCTTCAACAGCTTGGATTTTTCATCGGTGGGAAAGCGGATTCCGATGCCTTGGGTGCGGTTGCCAGCGGCTTTGGCGGGAGTGATCCAGGCCACTTTGCCAGCTACGGGGTAGCGCTGCGGGTCTTCGGGCAGCGTGATCAGGACATACACGTCATCGCCGAGTTTGTAATCCTTAATAGAAGGAATAAACACGCCGCCTTCTGTGAACGCAGCGATGTAAGCTGCATACAGGGCCGCTTTTTCCTTGATGGCCAGCTGGATAACGCTGGGGCGTGGCGTGGTGCCTGCGCCGGGGGCGGCGGTGGGGGATGTGCTCATACCCTTGAGTTTATACAGAGTTTGGCCTGTTGCACCATGTCTTCAAGCAACAGCTCTGCTTTGAAGGGATGCTCAATTCGGCGAGCCAGTGTTTTGAGCTGCTCGGCCCAAGCTGCTAAGGCACGGGCGGGCGGCGGCTTGGGCAAATCTTGCGCTGCGAAAAAGCGCGGTGCAGCGCCCAGCTTGATCGCCCACAGATCGTGGCAGAGCTTTTGCAGGGCATCTAAGAGCTGCGCACCGCCCCAGCCTGAAATCGCCTGCACCTGGCCTTTTTGCATGGCTTTTGGCAAAGTAGCCCATATAGAATCTGAATTGTTTGCTATTAATTTTAGAGCATCTAAAGGGCGATTGCCGCTGGCTTGCAGCGCCATGTCGCGCCCGCTCGGCGTGGCTTTGGGCGCATGTTGGGTGAGCCAAGCAATCGCTTGCGAGGGGCTGGGCGCGCGCATGGCATAGGCTTGGCAGCGGCTGCGGATCGTGGGCAAAAGCTGGTGCACGGCCTCTGTGGCCAAAACGAAACGCAAGCTGCCAAGCGGCTCCTCTAAGGTTTTGAGCAAGGCGTTGGCAGCAGGCGTGTTCATGGCCTCGGCAGGAAACACCAAAATCGCCTTGCCGCGCCCTCGCCCGCTAGTCAGCTCGGCAAATTCCACAGCTTCGCGCACGGTCTCAATCCGGATTTCCTTGGAAGGCTTGCGTTTTTTATCATCAATGTCTTTTTGTGCTTTCTCACTCAGCGGCCAGCCCAGCTCCAGCATCAGCACCTCGGGCATCAGCACCACCAGATCGGTGTGGCCACGCGAATGCACCTGTTGGCAACTTGCGCAAAAGCCGCAGGCGGCATCGGTGGGCGCGCGATCCGGCGCTTCACACAGCCAAGCTTGCGCCACGCTCAGCGCCAATTCGTAATGCCCCAAACCGGAAGGCCCATGCAGCAGCAGCGCATGGCCGGGCATGGCCAGCAGCTGGCTGCGCTGCTCAGCTAGCCAGACAGACAGCTTGGGCGGCTCGTTAGAAAACTCGTCGTCTGAATCGCTCATGCCGCCGCTCCCGCTGGCAAATAACCTCGAGCGGCCACCGCCGCCATCACTTCCGAGCGCACCTGCGCTAAGTCTTGGTTGCCATTGATGCGCGCAAAGCGCGTCGGATCCGCTGCCACTCGCGCTGCATAGCCACCCGCCACGCGCTCAAAAAAAGCCAAATCTTGCGATTCAAATTTATCGGGTTGCCGAGCCGAGGCCAGCCGCTGCGCCGCCACCTGCGGCGGCACTTCAAACAGCAGCGTCAGATCAGGTTGCAAAATACCGCTTTGAAGTCGGATGTTTGAAGGAAAATCGGCTGGTAGCCCTGATATTTCCTGCACAGTTTGCTCTAACTTTGATAGCGCCTCCCTGCTGAATCCACGCCCAGCGCCTTGGTAAGCAAAGCTGGCATCTGTGAAGCGGTCACACAACACCACGTCGCCGCGCGCCAAAGCGGGCGCAATCACCTGCACGATATGCTCGCGCCGCGCCGCAAACACTAACAGCGCCTCGGTCAGCGCGTCCATCGGCTCATGCAAGATCAACTCGCGCAGCCGCTCCGACAAGCCCGTGCCGCCAGGTTCGCGCGTCAGCACGACCTGCCGCTGGCTGCCCACATGCTCCCGAAAAGCCTGTGCCAAGGCATTCACATGGCTCGATTTGCCTGCGCCGTCAATGCCTTCGAAGCTGATGAAAATGCCTGTCATGGCTGCTTATTTTCCACGGATGAACGTGTCCACCGCCCGATTGTGCGCTTGGAGCGTTTCACTGAACTGGCTGCTGCCATCACCCCGCGCCACGAAATACAAGGCGCGGGTGTCTGCTGGCTGGGCGGCAGCGGCCAAAGCTGCTTGGCCGGGCATGGCAATCGGCGTGGGCGGCAGGCCGCTGCGCGTGTAGGTGTTGTAGGGGGTGTCGGTTTGCAGGTCGCGCTTCCTGATGTTGCCGTCAAACGCCTCGCCCAAGCCGTAAATCACGGTGGGGTCGGTTTGCAGGCGCATATTGATGCGCAAGCGATTGGCAAACACGCCACTGATGGTGGCGCGGTCTTGGGGCGCGCCGGTTTCTTTTTCCACAATGCTGGCAAGGATGAGCAATTCGCCCGGATTCGTGAGCGGCAGATCGGCACGGCGCGACTCCCAAGCGCTGGCCAGCTGTTTGTCCATGGTTTGCATGGCGGCGCGCAGCACGGTGAGGTCACTGGCGTTTTTGGCATAGCGGTAGGTGTCGGGGAAGAAGCGGCCTTCAGGGTGCTGGCCGGGGCGGCCTAAGCGCTCCATGAGTTTTGCGTCACTCAGCGGGCCGCTGTCGTTTTTGAGATGCTGTGCTTTGGCCAGCGCGGCTCTGACTTGGCGCCAATTCCAGCCTTCGATGAAGGTCACGCTGCGCAGGCTTTGACGACCAGAGGCGATTTTGTCGATCAGGCTGCGCGGTGACTCTCCAGAAATGATTTCATAGCTGCCCGCTTTCAGATCGCCCGCTTTGCCGCTGGCGCGTAGCCAAAGGTTCATGAGCAGCTCTTGAGGTGCGCCGCCGCCAGTGGCTTTGGCGATGTTGCGCGAGATGCTGCCTGCTGAGCTGCCGGGCGCAATGCTCAGATCCACAGAATCTTCGCTCTGCACCATGGCAAACAAGCTGAAAGCTTGGTTTGACCACCACCACAGGCCACCTGCGGCCAACACCAAGCCCATCGCCAGCAGGAGAACCAGACGCAGAAGGAAGTTGCCACGAGGGCGATGCGGAGAAGTTGTTGGCATGAGAGCAAGAATCATAACGGCGCTGGATAATAGGCTGATGATTGATCTGAACTTTTCTGTGCTTTTGAATGCACCCAACGCCGAACTGGCTGTGATCCGCGCTCGCGGCTCGGATGCAGCGACTTTTTTGCAAGGCCAGCTTACGCAAGACGTGATACTGATGCAGCCCACCGAAGCGCGGCTGGCGGCTTGGTGTTCGGCCAAGGGGCGGATGCTGGCTTCTTTTGTGGTTTGCAAGCTGTCACCCGATGAATTTTTGCTCTTGCTCAGCCGCGATTTGCTTGCAACGACGCTCAAGCGACTGAAGATGTTTGTGCTGCGGGCCAAGTGTGAATTGACCGATGCCACTTTAGAAGTTTGCGTGGAAGGCTTGCTCGGCTCGGTCGCGCATGAGGTTGCGAGCGCTATGAATTTAGAAGCAAACTATTTTGGTTCTATGTCGGCTACAGGCCAAATGAGCACTGAGTACCTGATCATGCTCCCGCCCGGGCATTTGGCAGGGCAAACCGTGGCCAGAGCACTGCGGATGCGATCTGCAGTACCCGAAGCCCACGCAGATGCTGCACAACTTGCCACTTGGAATGCACTTGAAATCAGCAGCGGCATCGCCCGCTTGAGCGCACCTGTGAGCGAGGCGTTTGTGCCGCAAATGCTCAATTACGAATCGGTGGGTGGCGTGAATTTCAAAAAAGGCTGCTATCCGGGGCAGGAAGTGGTGGCGCGCAGCCAGTTTCGCGGGACGCTGAAGCGGCGCGCCTATGTGATGACATCAGATGCGCCTTTGCTGGCCGGACAAGAGGTGTTTGACAGCCGTGAGCCGGAGCAGCCCTGCGGCATGGTCGCGCAAGCCTCGCCCCATCCGACAGGTGGGTATATCGCGGTGGTCTCCATGCAAATTGCGGCGCAGGGCAGCCCCGCTTTGCATGCAGGCTCATCTGGCGGTGCATCTAGCGGCGCGCTTTTGCGTTTGCAGACCCTGCCCTACGAATTGTTGGCAGACATCTGATGTGCCTGATTGCATTGGCTTGGGGTGCCAGTGAGCAGTACCCGTTTGTGATCGCCGCCAACCGCGATGAATTTTTAGATCGGCCGACCGCGCCGCTGGCATTGTGGCAATCGCCCGGTGGTGCGAACGTATTGAGCGGGCGCGATTTGCGCGATGGCGGCACCTGGATGGGGTTTTCTCCCCAAGGCCGCTTTGCCATGCTCACCAATGTGCGCAATCCAAACGCGCAGCCACCTGAGCAAGCCATCAGCCGGGGTGGGCTGGCGCTCTCTTGGCTAGAAAGCACGCTGCCCGCATCCGCTTGGCGCGACACAGTTCAAGCATCGCGCTACCAAGGTTTCAATTTGATCGTGGGCGACTGGCAGCAAAAGCAGTGTTATTACTTGAGTAACCAGACAATTTTTAAGCCTTTTCAGCCACCTGCCCCTATAGAATCTACAGAGCATGCTCCTGAATTTATAGCGCATGAGATACGTTGGGGTCAGGTGGCAGGCCTGTCAAATGCCGCGCTGAGCACCCCATGGCCAAAAACACAAGCCTTGCAGACCGCTCTGGCCCAGGCCTTACATGCCAAGGATGAAGCCAGTTTGAGGGATCAGGCCTTGAAAGCCTTGGCGAGCCGCGCCCATGCACCTGATGATCTGCTGCCGCGCACAGGTGTGGCGCTTGAATTGGAGCGCGCTTTATCGAGCGCTTTTGTCTGTCATCCTGCGGATGCCCCACGCTATGGCACGCGCACCAGCTTGGTGGCCGTGTTCAGCGCTTCTCAGGGTCTGCGCGTGACGGAAGTGACTCATGCGCAGGGCGAGCAAGCTATGCAAACCGCGCAAGCAGAGCTTGGCTGGCGCTGAGTTCGCGTCTCTCTACGTCGCGACAAGCGCAAAGCAGCGTTCTAAGGCAGCGCGATCCGGCCGTGGTAAGCCGCTGGAATCTGCGCCAGCACATTGGGCGCTTGTTTGCTCGCCACGTAGGCTTGGCGGAAGGCATCCACCGCTTTGGCCTCGTCTTTGAGATACTGCTCATAGATGCCAGCAATCTTCAACCATCCGTCGACCGCCTGCTGGGGCACGGCTTGGTTACGGAACTTCAAGGCATCGATGGCAAATTGAAAATCACTCGCGCGAATGCCAAGAACATAGGCTGAATTCATCAAATCCAAGTCCATCGCTTTGTCAGCAAAGGCCTCGCGAGTGATGGCCAGCGCTTGCGCTTCTTTGCCAGAGCGCGACAGCAAGATCACTTCCAACGAACGCACGCTCACAGCCTTGGGTTGCACACGCTTGGCTTTTTCTAAAAACTCAAAAGATTTGTCGAGATTACCCATCGCAAGGTGGCCGCGCGCAATGTTGCTCGCAATGGCGGCGACATAAGGCCTTGAGCCTAAAACGCTCTCCCACACCCAGGTGGCATTCTTCCAGTCGCCCCAGCGGGCCAACTCATCGCCCAGCATCGGTGTGATCTTGCGGTAATGGGGGTTGATGGCAACGCCTTCGCGAGCGCTTTTCAGCATGTCGCGCTTTAACTTGTCGAAGCGCGGGTTATTGGGATCGCCAGAAGCCGAGATCGACAAAGCCATTTTGACGGCATTCACGATTTTGCTCTCACACTCAGCCGCTAAGTAGGAGATGTATCCTGCCAAAACCAAGCAACCAATCGTCACCACCGCCGATACTTTGGAGGCCAAAGGAGACCATTCAAGCCGCTCTGCCCCCAAAAACCGACGTACGCCTTGACGCGCATCGCATGCCGCCAAAAGTCCCAAGCACAGCGCAAACATCATTCCGGTGGTGGCCAGCCGCCACGGGAAACCGATGTTGCAAACAATCATCAGGGCCAACAAACTCGTTAAGGCGATGGCTCTGATCAAGCCTTCCTGCATTTCAGGCTCAGTTTTGGCACGGAGCGTCAGCCACGCACTGCGCAGGCTGTAAGCAATGAGGCCAAATAGAAACAGCCAACCCGCAATGCCGTATTCAGCGATGACTTGAAGAATTTCATTGTGGACGTAGTAGTCCGTCTCCAATTGCGCTCCTTTGGCTTGATAGAGCGGAATGTCTGCCTCCCAAGTGCCCGCTCCCACGCCAGAGAAGGGGCGTGCTTTGATCATCGTCCAAGTGGCTTTCCACATCACGATACGAACGCCAAAGCTACCATCGCCTTTTTGAACTTCTTGGAGATCTGCTGTTCGTTTGAAGACACGTTCAATAGGCGCTTGGCCTTTGAATTCGGCTACAGAACTTGCTGATGGTAAGGAGCCCAAACCCAACAGAGACACTAAAAATACGGCAGGCACCAGGATGCGTTGTTTGCTGCTCCAACGCGGAAACGCTAACAAGCTGCGAAATTTCCAAGCCATCACAGCAATGAAAAATAAGCTTGCATAGGTGCCCACCAAAGCCGATCGCGTGCCGCACATCATCAAGTAAACCAGATGAAACCCGGTGCTGGCTGCCAGAAAGGCCAAAACAGTATTGCGCCGCTCTTTCAATATCAACCAAGCAGAGAAAACCAAGGTCATGCACATGAATTCCGCGGCAAAGTTGCGGTTCACAAAGGTAGCAGCCGGATTGGGTCCTTGTGGAATGAATCGCACATCTTGCCAATATTGCCCCGCCCCGAGCAAGGCCACGGCCAGAGCGCCTAGGTGAATCGCCCAGGCCAGCATGGGCAGGCGCTCCCTCGTCACGCAATTGAGCACTAACCAAACAATCACCGCAAATAAAAACCAGCGAACCGCCTCAACACCCGCCAAATAGGTATGCGCCCAAACCATGCTACCTACGGCATAAGCGCAGAGCATTAAAGGCAACCACATCACAAAATGCCAGCGCAGTGCATCGCGCCGATTGCGTTGCCGCCAAAAGAGCAGCAGTGCCGCGCCCAGGCTCATGAAGGCCACAATGATGGACTTGAGCGTGTCTTGCAACATCATCTCGTTGGGCACGCCTAAAGCGGGCGTGAAAAACAGCATCAAGGCCAGAATGATGGCTGTCCAGTCACCGCGCCCAATTTCTAAGGGCAAGCTTAGCAAAGGCTTGACGAACGACTTGTTGCCGACGCCTTGAGCTGGCGCATCCTGCGAGGCGGATACATCCATGGCAACCGGCTTGGCAGAGGCAGACTGTGCCTGCTTTGGGGGATTCACGCGCTTTTTCTTGGCCATGCTTGCAAATTCATTCAAAACTCACAGTAAACGCAAACGCATCTACCCTATCCCTAGATTGTCGTTGCTTCCCAGCGGTTTCTGACGCCGCACGGATGCATCTGGGCAAAAAGACAGGTTTTTTGCCACGATCGTGCCAAAAACCGCACAGAATTAGAATAAGGAACCCATTTTTCATAATTGACTAGATATGTGGGCGATTTATAATCGAGAGGTCGTAGCGACACACCGCGCCCCAGGAGATCCATGTTGGGCAGGTCAATATCCACCTCCTTCGAAAGATGTGAGGCGTCGGTATCAGCCCACAGTTAAGGGGCCGGCCGGCAGCAAGGCGTTGTTGGGTTATCACGGTTGGTACATAAGCCTTTCAAGGCTGCCAATTCAACCCGACAACACAGGTCCAATCAAAACGAGATGTGTTTGGCTTTGCAGCAGGTTCTATGGAATCCGCTTCTGAGAACAAATCCAGGCTCGCGTATAGAAAGGAATTGCTGATGACAGCGATCAATACTTTATTCAGTGGTGTCAAAGTCTTTTTGAAAGACGTGGCGCAAGGTTGTTTTGAAATAGCCCACAATGGTTTGGCCATGGTGGGCATGGTGGCCGCCGTGGCATTGGCTGCTTTTTTCCTCAAACCCGAGCTCAGAAACGAAGGCGAAACCGCCCTGCTCGGCTGGCTGCAAGCGCGCCAAACCGTCTCGGCTGACATTCAAGTCGATGCCGATGCGATTGACCGCGCCACCGCCACCCACCTGAAGGATTTGCCTAAACAGCAAGCCGCCGTGGCTTTCTGGTTGTCCAAAAAATACAAGGTGGCTCCTGAGCCACTGGGCGCTTTGGTAGCGGAAGCCTATGAGTTGGGGCAAAAAACCAAATTGGAACCCACCTTAATCTTGGCCATCATGGCGGTAGAGTCGAGCTTCAACCCATTTGCGCAAAGCCCAGTGGGTGCACAAGGCCTGATG
>JANMDE010000328.1:0-1601 GCA_031376105.1 Variovorax sp.
TGATTGAGCAGATTATGTTAAAGTTTAATAAACAGGACTTTAACGGAGCTTTAGCATGCCTACCAGCGTCGCCCTCACCCCTTATCTTGAGAATTTCACCAAGCAGCTCGTCTCTTCAGGGCGATACAACAATGTGAGTGAAGTGGTTCGGGAGAGTCTTCGTTTGATGGAAAAAACACAGATGCAAGAAAATGCCAAGCTGAGTGCATTGCGTGATGCGATACAGGTGGCAGATGATGATATTGCATCAGGGCGCGTTGTAAGCTTCAAATCTGCCCAAGAATTCGGACACTATTTGAAAAGCATGCGCTCCCAATCCATCGCGCCCAAGGCTTGACCATGCCATTGCAGCCAGAATTTACGCTCAAGGCGCTGGAGGATCTGTCATCTATTCAAGCTTGGACACAAAGCCGATTCGGCGAAATCACCTGTCTGCGCTACGACGAACTGCTAGAAAATGCGCTGGCTGACTTGCTTTCTGAGCCAATTCGCTTGGGAGTGAGGCAGCATCCAGAGTTGCCTCAAGGCGTGTTTGTCTATCATCTGCGCTTCAGCCGCATCAAAACACAGCCCGGAGCGATAGAAAAGCCTCGCCATATGATTATTTTTCGCGCTAACGCGACTGTATTGACTGTGCTTCGCGTGTTGCATGATTCGATGGATTTGCCTGCGCAGATGGACAATGAAACCCCATGAAATCTCTCTCGACAATATCTGCCGCGCTGCAAGGCTACGACCCGCTGGCCTTGCCTGCGGGCAAAGTGAATGAATTCTTGGCGGCTTTGGTAGAGCCTGTGCGAGCCACGGAGAAACTGGCGCTGTTTGATGCGCTGGATCGGGTGTTGGCGCATGACATCATCTCGCCTATCAGCGTGCCCGCGCATGATAATTCGGCCATGGATGGGTTTGCGTTTGCAGGCTCTGGATTGGTTGCGGGGCAGGCCACAAAGCTCACTATCGTGGGCACAGCCTTGGCGGGCAAGGCTTGGCAAGGCGCTGTGGCGGTGGGCGAATGCGTGAAAATCATGACGGGAGCCGTGATGCCTGAGGGCTTGGACACCGTGGTGCCGCAAGAGCTTTGCAGCTTGTCGGACAACGCAATCAGCATAACGGCGAATGTTTTAAAGACAGGTGACAACCGCCGCTTTGCTGGCGAAGACTTACTGGCGGGCAGCATCGCGCTCTCAAAAGGTGAGCTGCTTGCGCCCGCTGCGCTTGGGCTGTTGGCCAGTTTGAACATCAGCGAGGTGCTGGTTTACCGCCAACTGAGGGTCGCGTATTTTTCTACAGGCGATGAAGTACTGAGCTTAGGAGAAGCGCCGCGCGAAGGCGCGATTTACGATGCCAACCGCTACACGGTGTTTGGCTTGCTCAAGCGCTGGGGCTGCGAGGTGATTGACATGGGCGTGGTTCGCGACGACCCGGCGCTGCTCGAAGCCGCCTTCCTGCAAGCGGCAGCGCAGGCCGATGCGATCATCACCAGCGGCGGCGTGAGCGTGGGCGAGGCCGATCATACGAAGGCGATGATGAAAAAGCTCGGTGATGTGGCTTTCTGGAAGATTGCCATGCGTCCGGGCCGCCCTATGGCGGTGGGTCGTATC
>JANMDE010000336.1:0-8586 GCA_031376105.1 Variovorax sp.
CTTTGGATGACTACCTTGCGGCTTTCACTCTCAGACAAGCGGATGCTACTGTAAAAATAGCAATTTCTCCAGTGAAAAATGCATTTTTGAGTGAGGAAAAACACGCATTTGCCTGTGAGAGTGCTACAAAATGCGCAGCACTCACTTTTTCGGAGCATCTTGCGAAGGTGTTTTCAGGCGCGCAGCGAAGAACATCAACACCCCAAAAAGGATCACGCCGCAGGCCAGCCACTCATTCTATTGCACCACTTCAGCACCCAACCAGACTCCTAAAAACAGAGCAATCACTGGATTCACGAAGGCATAACTGGTGGCCAAAGCAGGCGAGACGTTCGCCAATAGAAACAGATATGCGCTGAAGGCGATGAGAGAGCCAAACACCACCAAGTAGCCCCAAGCCAGCAGCGCGCGCGCATCCAGGGGCAGCACAACTTTTTCACCCAGTGCAAGAGAAATCAGCAGCAACACCGCGCCACCACACAACATTTCACTCGCAAAGCCCATGGGCCCCGGCGCGAGCGGCAGACGCGTTGTTTGCAGCACAGAGCCAATTGACCAAGTGAGCGTGGCGCCAAACATCGCCAGAAGCCCTGCGGTGGATGCACCAAAACTCTTGCCTTGCACCAAAAAAATCACGCCGCCAAAGCCAATCAGCATGCCCACGATTTCAAGTTTCGACGGGCGCTTGCCAAAGGCCAAACCAATCAGTGCCACCATGAGTGGCACCACTGCAATGAAGGTGGCAATCAGCCCCGAGCCAATCGTTTGCGAGGCCACCGCCACGCCCCCCATGCCGCCTGCGAGCATCAAGGTGCCAATGATGAACGCGTTGCGCCAAAACCACGGTGCGCTATCAATTTTGCGGAAAGGCGGTGCTTTTTCCCCTCTCAGCCGCAGAAAAAGCATCAGCGCTACGCCCGCCACGATGAAGCGCGAGCCCATCTGAAAAAACGGCGGCAAGCTCACCAAGGCAAAGCGAATCGCCAAATACGTGGAGCCCCAAACGAGATACACGGCAGTCAAGGCACCGGCGATCAAGGAGCCAGAGAGTTTGTTTAAAAGCGCGGCAGTAGCGGTCATACGAGTATTGTCTCGGTGCGAGGCGCATGTTGCCATGCATGGTTGAAGGTAAGATGCTCCCTTCACATGCAAATCAAAGGCATTTCATGCTCAGCACAGAGAATTTGGAAATCGACAGCTACGACACGCGTATCTTGGATGAGCTGCAGCGCGATGCCCGCATCTCCATGAGCGAGCTGGGGCGGCGCGTGCATCTCTCGCAGCCGGCGGTGGCAGAGCGTGTGAAGAAGCTGGAGATATCTGGCGTGATTCGCGGCTATCACGCGGCTGTTGATCCTGCGCGGCTAGGCTACGGCATCCGCGCAATGGTGCGCGTGGGGCGGGCAGATTACGCGACTGTCGTGAAACGCATCGAGCAAACGCCCGAGGTAATCAATGCGTTTAATGTGACCGGGGAAGACAGCTGGATTCTAGAAATCGCGGTGCAAGATGTGCCGCATTTAGATGAAGTGGTGAGCAAATTTTGCTTGCTCACTGAGACTTCAACTAGCATCATCTTGAATATTGGGCGTGAGCGCGCTGCGCTGCGCCCTGTGCAATTGGTGCGCAGTAAAGAAGCTCATTCAAGCAAGAATTTAAGCAGAAAACGGCCGTTACCCGACATCAAACCTGCGCGAAGCGCTACTAAAAAGTGAGTAATTATCATGACGATATCTGTATGTGATTTGTGCGATACCTACGAGGCCGAGCTAGCTGGTAGCAACGCCAAACACCTGCGCCTGCTGCCCGATGTGTACAAAAGCTATGGCGGCGTGGCCAGCTTTCATGGGCAAGCGCACACGCTGCGCTGCCCGGAAGACAACTCCCGCGTGCGCGAAGCGGTGGCTCAACCAGGAGCAGGGCGCGTGCTGGTGATAGACGGCGGCGGCATGCTGCGCCGCGCCTTGGTTGGTGGAAATCTCGCTGTGATGGCCGCAAAAAGCGGTTGGGCAGGGATTTTGGTCTACGGCGCAGTACGCGATGTGGCAGAGCTGCGAGCGGCAGCGCTAGGTATCAAGGCGTTGGCGCTGTGCCCCCTGCGCACTGATAAACGTGGTTTGGGTGATGCAGGTGTGCCAGTCACAATCTCTGGCCATCTCGTGCAGCCGGGGGATTGGGTGTATGCGGATGAAGATGGGGTGTTGATCAGTGCTGTTGCTTTGCATTGATTTTTTGCGTTTTCTATCAGGGAAAACTGCTGATCGCCAGCGTATTTATTGCGTGGAATGCTACAAAATTAATAGTACGCGATGACGCGCCAACCACCCATACCCGCTCCGTGATGGGCCTGAAAAAGACGAGGGCTTTCCTCGTGGAGCGCGAGAAAACATGGTGGCACGCTACAAAAGACAGTAGCTCGGGGTGGTCGGGTGGAACGCCAAAGGGAAAGCCATTGGCTTTTTCGGGCACGTTGCGGAGCAGGCGAGCGGTTCGAGCGAAAGCAAAGCCGTCGAGGTCAACAAATTTCAATCCACCAACAGCACCGCCAACACATGCCGCGCTTCCCCGGCGAGGATGTTGTATGTCCGGCAAGCAGCCAGCGTGTCCATCGTCTCGAGGCCAATCCGCGCCGCCATCAGCGCGCGTTGCAGCGGTGGCGAAGGGAATTTCAGCTTGCTGCCGCTGCCGAAAATCACCAATTCGGGGGCAAGGGCAGCCAATTGCTCAAAATGCTCAGCAGTGAGCGAGGCATGTGAAACGCCCGGCCAATCGAGCCGTTCGCCGTTTGAACCGATTACGATGGAATGCTGCACTTTCTCCTGCTGAGGCTGCCCATCTACGAAAAATCCTACGCTCACCCAGCCGGGCCCATAGCCAGTGATGACCTGCGTGTCTGTTTTGTCGGGCTGAAGTTTCATGAATCTAGGTGCTGCATTGCAGCAAATGAGGGAAGGATTGTGGTCAAATTATAGTTTTCCGCCTTAAAGACCGCCCCCGGAGGGACTTGCATGAAAACCATCAATAAATCTGCCAAATTAGCCAATGTGCTTTATGACGTGCGCGGGCCCATTGTGGACGCGGCCAAGCGCATGGAAGACGAAGGCCAAAAAATCATCAGGCTCAATATTGGCAATCTCGCGCCCTTCGGCTTTGATGCGCCTGAAGAAATTCAGCAAGACATGATCCGAAATTTGCCCAATTCAGCGGGCTATTCCGATAGCAAAGGCATCTTCGCGGCTCGCAAGGCCGTGATGCACTACACGCAGCAGCAAGGCATTGCCAGCGTCACGCTCGATGATATTTACCTCGGCAATGGCGCCAGCGAGCTGATCGTGATGGCGGCCAATGCGTTGCTGGATAACGGCGACGAGCTGCTCGTGCCTTCGCCAGACTATCCGCTCTGGACGGCAGCCACATCCCTCTCCGGCGGTAGCCCTGTGCACTACCAGTGCGACGAAGACAATGGCTGGATGCCCAATTTGGCCGACATTCGCGCCAAAATCACGCCGCGCACCAAAGGCATTGTGGTCATCAACCCCAACAATCCCACCGGCGCTCTCTACAGCGATGAGTTGCTCAAAGGTATTATCGATATCGCCCGCGAGCATGAGCTGGTGCTGATGGCCGATGAGGTGTATGACAAAGTTTTGTACGAAGGTGTCAAACACACCGCGATAGCTTCTCTGTCAACAGACGTGCTCACGCTCACCTTCAATTCCCTCTCCAAAGCCTACCGCTCTTGCGGCTACCGTGCAGGCTGGATGATCATCTCTGGCAACAAAACAGTGGCAGTAGATTTCATCGAAGGCCTGAACATGTTGGCCAATTTGAAGCTTGGCTCCAACGTGCCCGGCCAATATGCAATTCAAACAGCGCTGGGCGGCTACCAGAGCATTCACGACCTCACGAAAGAAGGCGGCAGATTACGCCGCCAGCGCGATTTAGCCTATGAGCTGATCACCGCGATTCCCGGCGTGAGCTGCGTCAAACCCGAAGCGGCTTTGTATATGTTCCCCAAGCTTGATCCGAAGATTTATCCGATTGAAGACGATCGCCAATTCTTCCTCGAAGTCCTCAAAGAAACTCGCGTGATGCTCGTTCAAGGCACGGGCTTTAACTGGGGTGCTTCAGATCATTTCCGTATCGTCTTCCTGCCGCATGAAGACGATCTGCGCGAGGCGATTGGCCGCTTGGCTCGCTTCTTTGAGAGCTATCGCAAGAAGCATGGCACGGATGGCTTGGCTACATCCTCCAAAGCGTCTACTATCAAATTAGTAGCGGCTCGCGTTTGATTTACAAGGGCTAGAGCCCGATTTTCTTTATAAAACTATGAAAAACATCCAAGTAGGTCTTCTCGGTATCGGTACAGTGGGCAGCGGCGTGCATGCCGTTCTCAAACGCAATTTTGATGAAATCCAGCGCCGCGCTGGCCAAGGCATTGAAATCACCATGGTGGCGGATTTAGATGTGGCTCGCGCCAAGAGCATCGTGGGCGAGGGCGTGCAGGTCGTGAGCGATGCACGCGCGGTGATCGCTAATCCTGAGATCGATATCGTGATCGAATTGATTGGCGGCTATGGCATTGCCAAGGCGCTTGTGCTGGAAGCGATTGCCGCAGGCAAGCATGTCGTTACGGCGAATAAAGCTTTGCTCGCCGTGCATGGCAGCGAGATTTTTGCAGCGGCGCAGGCCAAGGGTGTGATGGTGATGTTTGAAGCGGCGGTGGCCGGCGGCATTCCGATCATCAAGGCGTTGCGCGAAGGGCTCACGGCCAACCGCATTCAGTGGATTGCGGGCATCATCAATGGCACGACGAATTTCATCTTGTCTGAGATGCGCAGCAAAGGCTTGGATTTTGATGTGGTGCTCAAAGAGGCGCAGAAGCTCGGTTACGCGGAAGCTGACCCGACCTTTGACATCGAAGGCGTGGACGCAGCCCACAAAGCCACCATCATGGCCGCGATTGGCTTTGGCATTCCGGTGCAGTTTGACAAAGCGCACATAGAAGGTATCACCAAGCTCACCGCCACCGACATCAAATACGCCGAGCAACTGGGCTATCGCATCAAGCTCTTGGGTATCAGCAAGCGTCGTGAGAATGGAATTGAGCTACGCGTGCATCCCACGCTCGTGCCATCCAAGCGCCTGATCGCCAACGTCGAAGGCGCGATGAACGCCGTCATGGTGCAAGGCGATGCCGTGGGCACCACGCTGTATTACGGTAAAGGCGCAGGCTCCGAGCCCACCGCCAGCGCTGTGATCGCTGATTTGGTCGACATCACCCGCATGCAAAGCGCCAGCGCCGCCCAGCGCGTCCCCGCGCTCGCCTTCCAGCCCGGCAGCATGAGCAACACCCCCGTGCTCCCCATGAGCGAAGTCGTCACCGCCTACTACCTGCGCCTGAGCGTGGCCGACGAAGCCGGCGTGCTCGCGCAAGTTACAGGCATCGTGGCGGGTGCAGGCATCAGCATTGATGCTGTGTTGCAACGTGAAGCAGACGAAGTAGGCGGCGAGGGCGCTACGTCAACAGACCTGATCATCCTCACGCACGATTGCGTGGAATCGCAGATGAACGCAGCGATTGCACAAATGCAAGCCCTGAAAACCGTGCTCGCGCCGATTGTGCGGATTCGCAAGGAAGAGTTGGCTTAAGCCAGTTTTTTAAGCCTTTTGGGGCAGTAGCCGGCATATTCACTGCGCAGAGTGCTATTGAATTTGTAGTGTTAGCGTTCTAGACGTTGCGCTCCACCCGCTCGCCTGCGTCGTACCATCGGGCAGTTGCCTCATAAAGTTTTTTGAAAACACACGCGATAGCGGCCTTGGTGAACTAAAGATGGTCTCCACGCGCCTTCCAAAAAATTTCTGATTCAACCGCCCAATGGTTTCCGCTAGGAGCACTGCTGGAATACTGAGAAACAGCGCTTTCTTGTAAGAGATCAGCGGTGTAAATTGAGCTTGTCCCCAAAAAGTGGACACTAAAGAATGAGTTTTCAACTTATTTTTTGGAGCAATGCAATGGCCAGAGGTAGCAAAAGGAAATACACGGCGCAGACTAGGCAAGATGCGGTCGGGCAAGTCATCAAGGCGGGCTTATCGCTGTCGCAAGTAGCTCGTAGCTTTGACATGCCAGTACAAACGCTGGAGAACTGGGTAGGCCAAGAGCGGCGGGGCGAGCAGCCTAAATTTGTCGCATCAGCCAGTGTTCAAGACGAAGAGATCAGTCGTCTCAAAGCGCTGTGTGCAAAACTCACCATGGAGCGCGACATCTTAAAAAAAGCGACGGCGTACTTTGCAAGGGAAGTGCTGTGACGTACGCTTGGATGGATGAGCACAAGGCTATCTGGCCAGTCAGTGCCGTGTGCGCTGCGCTAGGAGTGAGCAAAAGCGGCTACTACGCCAGCAAGCACCGCATGACAGCTCAGGCGGCGCAAGCCAAAGTCAAGGCACAAGAGGACTTGCACGCCGCCATCAAGCAACAAAGCGTTCGCCACAAACAGCGCTACGGCAGGCCAAGAATGACCCATCAGCTCAGAAAACTGGGCTTTGTCGTCAATCACAAGCGCGTAGGCAAAGAGATGAAGCGCTTGGATTTGCAATGCAAGCTGCGGCGCAAATACAAGATTTGCACCACCGACAGCAAGCATGGCTATGGCATTGCGCCCAACATCTTGGAGCGGCACTTCACACAAGAGGCACCCAACAAAGCGTGGGTGGCCGATATCACTTATATCCACACAACCGAAGGCTGGTTATTTGCTGCTTTGGTCATGGATTTGTTCAGCAAAAGAATCGTCGGCTGGGCGCTGGACAATCAGATGCCGCAAGGGCTCACGCAGGAGGCGCTACGCGTCGCCTTGCTCAATCGAGAGCCAGCGCGAGGTTTGATTCACCACTCAGACCGAGGCAGTCAATATGCCGCACACGACTATCGGGATATCACCGCCGTGTGCGGCATACAAACGTCGATGAGCAGAAAGGGTAACTGCTGGGACAACGCAGCGATGGAGTCAGCTAACGGTACGCTCAAAGTCGAATGCGTCAATCGTCAAAGCTACCAGACAAGAGAGCAAGCACGCCATGACGTGCTGGAATTCATTGGCTACTACAACCATGACAGGGCGCACAGCAGCTTAGGCATGCAAACGCCCGTGGAGTTTGAGCGGGCGTGGCTGGCAAACCAAGCAAAAGAGGTCGACCAAAATGTATACAAGGAGGCCGCTCAGATATGATCAAACGCGCTGGGCGAACAACCCAGCAATAGATTTCTTTGGTGTCCACACTTCGGGGACAGGTTCAGTAAAGTGCTATTTATTAAATAGCAAACTATCCATATAACATAAGGGCAATCAGCCCAAAAATCTTAAAGACCGAGCGCTGCGATGCCTGCTTTGGCAATCTGCGCGTCTTCGCTGGATTTCACGCCGCTCACGCCGACGGCGCCGATCACTTGGCCGTCTTTCACGATGGGCACGCCGCCTTCCAGCATGCCTTGGAGCAGGGGGGCGCTCAGGAAGCTGGTGCGGCCTTGGTTGATGATGTCTTCATAAATCTTGCTTTCGCGGCGGCCCAGAGCGGCTGTGTTGGCTTTGGCGGGCGCGATGTGGGAAGAAATCGCGGCCACGCCGTCTAGGCGCTGCAAGCCGAGCAAATGGCCGCCGTCGTCCACCACGGCGATGGTCACGGCCCAGTTGTTGGCCAGGGCTTCTTTCTCGCAGGCGGCGAGGATGGTTTTCACGTCAGCTGCTTCGAGCATGGACTTGTTTTTCATGGGGTTTCCAGTGTGTCTAGGGTTTACGATTGCGTGAGCATAACCGTTGCTGGGCGGGCTTTTAGGGCGCTGAGAGTCAAAAGAATCCATACAAAAAGTAGGAGACGGCTGGCAGGTGACGTTGAGCGCGATTTCCCCTAAAATCTTGTCACGCTGCAGGTTTCATAGCAGTATGTGGAGTAATTTCATGAGCGATCCCATGGTTTTGAATCAAGGCGCAATGCTTGGCTCGGTTGAACGCAACCGCGTTTTGCGCAACACCTATTGGCTGCTGGCGCTGAGCCTGTTGCCCACCGTGCTCGGTGCTTGGCTGGGCGTGGCCACAGGTATCACCAAAGGTTTGACGGGCTTTGTGGGCCTGATCGTCTTTTTGGGCGGTGCGTTTGGCTTCATGTATGCCATTGAGAAGACCAAGAATTCAGCAGCGGGCGTGCCCGTTTTGTTAGCGTTCACTTTCTTTATGGGCCTGATGCTGTCTCGCATGTTGGCCATGGTGTTGGGCTTTAAAAACGGCAGTGAGCTGATTATGACGGCTTTTGCCGGCACGGCGGGGATCTTCTTCGTGATGGCATCGCTGGCCAGCGTGATCAAGCGCGACATCTCCGGCATGGGCAAGTGGCTGTTTGTGGGGGCGCTGGCTGTGATGGTGGGCGGCATCATCAACGTGTTTATTGGCTCCACCATCGGCATGGCTGTGATCAGCGTGATGTGCATCGGCATCTTCTCAGCCTACATGCTCTATGACCTGAAGCAAATCTTGGATGGCGGCGAGACCAATTACATCAGTGCCACGCTGGCTTTGTACATGGACATCTTCA
>JANMDE010000337.1:0-8935 GCA_031376105.1 Variovorax sp.
AAGCGGCGTCAACACGGTGCACATCGTGGACGGCCGCGTGCCACATGCGATGTTGCTAGAAATCCTCACGGATCAAGCCTACGGCACAATGATCCGCAGTCACTGATGACCCACCCCCGAAGCACCTTCGGTGCCTCCCCCTCAAGGGGGCACCCCCAGCAGCCCGGCAAAGCCGGTTCTGCGTCGGTCGCTTGGACAGTCGTTTCTTCTGTCCAAAGGAAATAGAACATGCGCCTCTTACTTGTTGAAGACGACGTGATGGTGGCCTCGGGCATCAAGCTGGGGCTCTCAGGCGCGGGCTATGCGGTGGATTGGGTGGGCTCGGGTGAGCGGGCATTGGAGGTGTTGCCCAGCGAGAGCTTTGATGCGGCGATCATCGATCTGGGGCTGCCGAAAATGGACGGCCTAGAGCTGACTCAGCATATGCGCAAGGGGGGCTACAGTTTGCCGATTTTGATTTTGACGGCTCGCGACGCGCTGCAAGACCGTGTGCAGGGGCTGGACTATGGCGCAGATGATTACATGGTCAAGCCCTTTGAACTGCCAGAGCTGCTGGCTCGCTTGCGGGCGCTCTTGCGCCGCTCGCAGGCTGCAACCTCTAGCTCGGTGAGTTTTGGGCCGATCACGCTGGACACTGCGATGCGCCAAGCGCATGCGCAGAGCGACAGTAACAAGCAACAAATTGAGCTGGGCCCGCGGGAATGGACGGTGCTGGAATATTTGATGCTGCAAGCACCCAAGCCTGCTGCTAAAGAAAAAATTCTTGCTGCGCTCACGGGCTGGGACAAAGAGATCACGGCCAATGCGGTGGAGGTGTATATTTCGCGCCTTCGCGGTAAGTTAGAGCCTTATGGCGTGGCGCTGCGCTCCATTCGCGGCTTTGGCTACCGGCTAGAGCTGGCTAACAGCGCGCCCATCGCCTGAGCGTCCTCCAGCAGCAAGCCGCCATGCGCCTGCGCATCCCCTCAGATCGCAAACCCTTCGCTGCGCCGGATCACAACGCCAGCATGCTCGCGGGTTTGCGCAGCCGCCTGCTGGTGATGCTGCTCGTGCCCTTGGTGATCTTGCTGTTTATTAGCGCTTGGCTCGATTACAACGCCGCTGGTAGTGCCGCCATCTTGCAAGACCAAAATATGCAGCGCCTCTCGCCGGTGCTGGTCAGCTCTATCGTGGCAGAAGGCAGGAAGCCGGAAGACCCGCCGGTGGTTTTGCTCACGCCAGCGATTGAAGACTTTGTGAAAGAGCGTGGGGGCTTGGCCGAATGGGGCATTGCCACGCTCGATGGACGCGTGATCATCGGCCCGGCTTGGCTTTCCACACCCACGCCCGCTACGATTGAGCCAGAATTTCATAGCGAACAGGTGGGCGGCACGGTGTATCGCGTGATGGCGCAGCGCGCAGAAACAGTGGCGGGCGAATTCGTGCTGCTGCTGGCCGATGGCTCGGATGCGCGCCAAAGTTGGCTGCGCTCCATGCTGCTTAAAGTGCTGCTGCCTAACGGCCTTTTAATCGCCGCGGTGGCTTTTGCTGTGAGCTGGGCGGTGGCGCGGGCGCTCAAACCGCTCACCGACATCACACGCGCAGTGCAGCAGCGCTCGCCGGGTGATCTGTCTGAGCTGGATGCTGCGCAAACGCCGCAAGAGGTGCGGCCCTTGGTGGAAGCGCTCAATCGCTTGTTTGGCAAGGTGAATGCGCAAAGCGAATCGCAGCACCGCTTCATTGCCGATGCTGCGCACCAATTGCGCACACCGCTGGCTGGCTTGCAGGCGCAGGTGGAGGCCTGGGTGCAGTCTGCACAAGCCTCTCAGATCAATGTTTATGATGAAAAGAGCCGTTCTGCCCCTATAAAACCTACACAGCATGCTATTACTTTAAGAGCAGATGAATTGATCCGTTTGCGTGATGCCACACGCCGCACCTCGCAGCTTGCCACGCAGCTTCTCGCGCTTTCACGCGCAGACTCTCACACCTTGGGCAGCCACGAGATGCAAAACGTCGATCTGACCCAGCTCTGCGCCGATGTATTGGAGCAGCAGCTCGATAGCGCCACACGGCGCGGCATTGATCTGGGCTTGGAGCTTGATCACAGCGCGCCCATGGTGGCTCCCGGCCATGATTGGCTCTTGCGCGAATTACTGTCCAACCTGACTGACAATGCCATCCGCTATACAGCGCAGGCGCACCCTCCGGCGACCCTTACGGGCGGCCAAGTGACCCTGATCGCCAAACACCATGAAGGCGGCTTTTTGCTGCAAGTGCGCGACAACGGGGCAGGCATTGCGATGGAAGAACGGGAAAAGGTGTTGGAGCGCTTTTACCGTGTGCGCGGCACCAGTGGCGAGGGCAACGGCCTGGGGCTCGCTTTTGCGCAAGAGATTGCCAAACTGCACGATGCCCAGCTACGCCTGCATGATGCCGATCCGCAAGCGCCTTGCGGCCAACGCGGCTTGCTGGTGAGTGTTTACCTGCATTGTGCCGTTGCCCCAGCTTGACGTTTCGTCGCAAAGCTGTGCGAGAATGTTTTTCATGTCAGAAGTCGCTACCCAAGAACACACCCCCAGCAAAGAAGGCGATACCGCCAAAGAGACGAGTACAGGGCGAAAACGCCCCAAGCCCGGCGAGAGGCGCGTGCAGATTTTGCAAACGCTGGCGCATATGCTGGAGCAACCTGGCGCAGAACGCGTGACCACGGCCGCACTCGCTGCCAAATTGGATGTATCCGAAGCCGCGCTGTATCGGCATTTCGCGAGCAAAGCGCAAATGTTTGAAGGTTTGATTGAGTTCATCGAAACCAGCGTTTTCAGCTTAGTCAATCAGATCACAGAGCGCGAGCAAAAGCCAGAGCTGCGCTTAGGCAAAACGATAGCCATGGTGTTGCAATTCGGCGAGAGAAATCCAGGCATGTGCCGCGTGATGACGGGCGATGCTTTGGTGTTTGAGCATGTGCGCTTGCAAGAGCGCATGAACCAACTGTTTGACAAGCTAGAGAGCAGCTTCAAGCAAAACCTAAGAGACTTGGTAGCCAACAGCGCCACGCCCACCGTGGAAGCGCAAGCTCAGGCATCAACATTGACGGCCTTCTGCATGGGCCGCTTGCAACGCTACGCCCGCTCAGGCTTCAAACGCATGCCCACCGAGCATTTGGAGATGAGCTTGGCTCGGTTGTTGGGCTGAAGAAAGCGATGCATTTTTGAACGCAGAGGACGCGAAGGATGCGTTCAAAATTCTCTTCTTTCTAAGCATCAAATCAGCAACGGATCCACATCCACCGCAAAGCGAATCAGCCCCTTGCATTGCGGCAAGCTGCGCAGCGCCCGTAACTGCGGTAACCAAGCCGACAAAAAACCTTGCAGCGATGCACGCGATGCACTCTCTAGTAGCATCTGCGCTCGTTCCACATCGGCCACGCGCTGCAAACTCATCGGCACCGGTGGATAAGCCATCACTTGCTCGCCAGCGATTTGTATCGCCACCCCTTGCGCCGCTTGCAAAAAAGCCTGCGCTACGGCTTGCGTGCGAGCCTCGGCGCGCAGCAGGGCTTGGAACGAGAACGGCGGCAGCTGTGCCTGGGCGCGTTCTTTGAGTTGCTGCTTTGCAAAGCCTGCGTAATCGTGCTTAGCAAGAGAAGCAAATAGCGGATGATCTGGATGCTGGGTTTGCACCCACATGTGCGCGGGCGTGGAAGCGGCATCGCGCCCTGCCCTGCCCGCCGCTTGCATGAGCAGTGCAAACAAGCGCTCAGGCGCTCGGAAATCGCTGGAAAACAGCGCAGCGTCGGCATCAATGGCAGCGACCAGCGTGATGCGCCGGAAATCATGGCCTTTGGTGATCATTTGGGTGCCCACTAAGATGTCCACATCCCCTGAATGCACTTGCGAGAGCTGTTCTTCCAATGCACCTTTATGGCGCGTCGTGTCGGCATCAATCCGGGTGATGACGATGGGCTGGCCGTCTGGGCGCAGGGCATCAAGGCCGAGTGCCAACGCCAATTGTTCTTCGATTTTTTGTGTGCCGCGCCCAACGGGTTGAATATCTAGGTTGCCACACTCCGGGCAAGCTCTAGGCACTCGCTCGGTGTGGCCGCAGTGGTGGCAGCGCAGCGTGCGATCTGATTTATGAAAGACGCGATACGCGCTGCAATGCGGGCATTCGCATTTCCAGCCGCAGGCATCACAGGCGAGCACAGGCGCATAGCCGCGTCGATTCAAAAACACCAGCGACTGCTCACCACGCGCAATGCGCTCTTGCAGCGCGGCAATCAGCTGCGGGGCAAACAAGGTGCCGCGCGGCATCAAGCGCATGTCAGCCAAGCGCAGCTTGGGCAGCAGTGCATTGCCAATGCGCGCGGGCATCTGCATTTTTTGATACCGCCCGATCTCGCAGGCTTGCCAGCTTTCCACAGAGGGCGTGGCCGAGCCGAGCATCACGCGGCAGGGCAGGCCGCTGTGCTCGGTTTCTAATTTGCCGCGCATCACCGCCAAATCTCGCGCTGAATGGCGCGCGCCATCTTGCGATTTATAGCTAGCGTCGTGCTCTTCGTCGACCACGATCAGGCGCAGATGCGGCATGCTGGCAAAGATGCTCATGCGCGTGCCCAATATGATGCGGGCTTGGCCGCTGTGCGCCAGCAACCAAGCTTTGAGGCGCTGAGCGGGAGTCATGCCACTGTGCAGAGTGGCAATCTGCTCACTCGCGAAACGCTCGGTGAAACGCTGCTGGAGCTGGGGCGTGAGGTTGATCTCTGGCACCATGATCAAGACCTGCGCTAGCGCGTTTTCTTTGAGCACCCGCGCCACACTGCGCAAATACACCTCGGTTTTGCCGCTGCCGGTGCTGCCAAAGAGCAAAGCGGGCTGCGGTGTCACTGTGGCCAGGCTGGCTGGCTCTGGCTGCGGTTTTTCAGAAAAGAATTGGTCTAGTGCCCTGATTTGCTCTGCACTGAGTGCTACTGAATCAATAGCGCTTGACTCAGCGGTTTGGTCATCCGCTTTCGCTTTGCGCTTCATGCGTTTGGCCAATTGCAGCGCATCAAGCTCGCGCAATTGTGGCGGCAGCGCGGCCAGCGCCACCTCGCCAAGCGAGCGCTGGTAATACCGCGCTGAGAAAGCGATCAAGGCGCGCCATGCCGCATTGAGCGGCGCGATATCGGGCAGGACACCAGCGAGCGGTTTCAAGCTCATCTCCGTCTGTGTGCCGCCCTCCCAGCCATTGGCCCAGACAATGCCCAACACCTCTCTTGAACCCAGCGGCACACGCACCAAGCTGCCCGGCGCGAGCGGCTGCTCACATGCGTAGCTCAACAGCGGCGGTAAATCACTGTGTGCCGGAACAGCCACAACGACCTGGACGACGGCATCCATTGAGAGTACAGTTTTAGGGGGCATTTCTCAGGACTTCATGCGAAAAGTGGGCTAAGTGCTTGATCTGTCATGCTTTTGTCATGTGTCCATTGCTTCTGTGGATAACTTTGTTGATATCTCTGCTTGGACATGCGCTAACCCGCATGAAATAAGGCTTTGCTTAGTTTGCCTCAAAATCAAGCAATCATAGAAATTCATTTGAAATCAACAACTTAACAGCGCTACAGCATTGGTAGCGCTGAGCGAGCCGCTCAAGCAATTTTTTTGCACCGCAACAAGGTTTTTGTGCATAAGTGAAAGGTACTCATCTGCAGATCGGCGGATTCTTATGCTAGAAAAACAGCAAGGCGGACGCACAGCGCATGCCCACAAAGTTGGCATGCGCTCACTCGTGAGTAGGCGATGAAAAGTCCTTACTTTCATCGGGTTCTTGGCTCATCCAGCACGCCTCAGATTCACGCTCGCATGGCACGCGATTGCGATTTCACAGCCTCTACCAGTGCGCTCACATGCTCAGGCGGCGTGAATTGACTGATCCCGTGACCCAAATTGAAGATATGGGTGCTGCCTTGGCCTGCACCTGTGTGGGGCGCGCCAAAATCAGCCAGCACCGCAGCCACTTCCTTGGCAATCGCCTCAGGCGGGGCAAACAAACTGTTGGGATCAATATTGCCTTGCAAGGCCTTGCCTGTGCCAGAGAGCACGCGCTTGGCATGCGCGAGGCTGCAGGTCCAATCCAGCCCGATCACTTCGCAGGGCAGATCGCGCATGGCTTCCAACCACAAGCCGCCCCCTTTGGTGAACACGATTCGCGGCACAATATTGCCCGCAGCATCGGTGCGCTTGAGCTGCATAAGCACGCGGTGCGTATAGGCCAGGCTGAATTCAGCAAACGCCGCATGCGACAGCGCCCCACCCCAGCTGTCAAACACCATCACGGCCTGCGCACCCGCATCGATCTGCGCATTCAAATAGGCCGCCACAGAATCCGCATTGATCAAAAGGATGCGGTGCATCAAATCAGGCCGCGCATACATCATGCTTTTCACCAGCCGGAAATCATCGCTACCGCCGCCTTCCACCATGTAGCAAGCCAGCGTCCATGGGCTGCCAGAAAAGCCAATCAAGGGCACGCGCTGCTTGCCATCCTGCACCAAGGCTTGGCGAATGGCAGAGACCGCATCAAACACATATTGCAGCTTGGCCATATCGGGCACCGCCAGCCTGGCCACCGCTGCTTCATCGCGCACCGGCTTGGCAAATTTGGGGCCCTCGCCCGTTTCAAACGACAGCTCCAAGCCCATCGCATCCGGCACGGTAAGAATGTCAGAAAACAAAATCGCGGCATCCAAATCGTAGCGATCTAGCGGCTGCAACGTCACCTCAGTGGCGTAGTCACGGTTTGTGGCTAAGCCCATGAAGCTGCCCGCCTTGGCTCGCGTGGCCTTGTATTCCGCCAAATACCGCCCCGCTTGGCGCATCAGCCACATCGGCGTGTAAGGCGTGGCTTGGCCTAAACAAGCTTGGAGGAAGGTGGGGTTGTGGAGTTGGGAGAAATTCATAGAGTGAGGTGGAAGTGGGGGCAAAAAGTTGCACGGCAACTCTGGCACATGGCAGCTAGGGGAATGAGATCAAGCGGCCAGCAATTCGTGCCCAGGATCTGAAACCGGCACGCTTTGACGCTGCCAAAGCTTGTTTTGCACCATCATGTCGTGCAGCACAGTCTGCACCACGGGTACAGAAACGGAGTTGCCCAGTTGATGATAAGCCCAACTTTCATCAGAGTGCAATTGAAAGGTATCAGGATAGCCTTGAATTCTTGCGCACTCACGCGCAGTGAGGCGGCGCAAGCGCCCATGGTGATAAACGCCTAATTTGTGCGCATCACTGCTGACCAAAGTGATGGAGATGCTATCAGGATCAAGTATTTTAAAAATCTCAAACGACATATTTCCCGACACTGGATTAAATAAGCCATCACGTTCGCGCAGGTAGCGTTTAGCTACCAAAGAAGCCGCGACATCGCTCAAACGTGGATGCGGGAAAAAACTTTCAATCTGATCCAAGCTGAGACTCTTGCCATCTTTATGGTTACCGAAAGTTTTTTTGCGGCGATTAGCGATCAATGCATTCATGAAAGCCACTTCGTCCAGTGTGCATACGCCTTTGATGCTCAGTTCCCAAGAATGAACCGAATGGCCATTGCGAAAGTCGATCATTCGCAAACCGGCAAGCGGCAGCTTCTTTTGCTTTGCAATTGACAGCAGCTTTTTTGTGAATCCGGGGCTACAGTCGTAATGCGCTGGCACAGCATCTTCCAAAATGTCGCGCACCAAAACGGGCCGGTCTTGAGTAAACAAATCTGTTGCCAGCGCAACACGCTTAAACTGATGAGAATCGCTCGCACCTCGGCTTGAAGTCAGCGTCGTCTTCGGAACGCGCCCTTTGAGCCCCAAAATATAAATACGCACCCGGTTTTGTGGCACGTTGAAATCAGAGCTGTTGAGCAGCAAGCAACGCACACCATAACCCAGAAGTTCGAGCTTTTCAACAATGGTGGAAAGAGTGCGCCCTTCATCATGGCTGGTCAAACCACGCACATTTTCAAGCAGGAAGCCTTCGGGTTGGTACTGCGCAATCCGCTTTTCAATTTCAAAAAACAAGGTGCCGCGTGTATCGACAAAACCTTTTTGTTTGCCTGCATACGAGAACGGCTGGCAAGGAAAACCTGCCAGCAAAAAATCAAATTCAGGGAACTCATGAATTTGATAGATATCCCCCTGTGGCTTGTGGCCATAGTTGAGCGCATAGGTTTCCTGCGCCTTGGGGTTGATCTCAGATGACAAAACGCATTCACCTTGCAAGCCCAGTCGCGCTAAGGCCTGCTCCATTCCTAGCCTGATACCACCAATACCTGCAAAAAGATCAACGAAGCGAATCATCCAGTTTTCCTCGAATGAAATCAGCCAACACATCTAATTCAGCATCAGAAAAAGCCACGGTGCAATCGCTCGATTGACACAGCGTGGTCAGCGCCGCACTGCGACTGAAATTACCAGCGCCATCAAGCACATACGCAATGTAGTAGCCCTCACGCCCCATTAAATTGCGTCGATTTTCCGCTTGAGCTGCCTTACGCTCAATCACACTGTTGGAAGTGACTTGAAAACTCACCTCGACACCAACCAGCTTTTTCTTGCGTTTGACCACCACATCAAAGGGCATACCTTCCGTGCTGTCATAGCCTTTGAGCGGTACTTTGCCATTGCTTCGCACCTCATATGACGCGCCCAAGCGATCTTTCAAATGATCAGCCACATAGACTTGTGCAATCTGCCCCAGGCTGTTGGCGCTCGCTCCAGTGGTGATACGGCTAACGTGAAGGTATTTCTGGCGAACATAGGTATCGATGGCTGGGGCATCACCTAGCAAAGAGCCAATATCGCAGCGCTCCAAGGAGGCCAGATGGCTTGAAGTGGAGCTAGCGCCATACAACAAAATCATGGAGAGGTCTTGTATCAGATCGTCCACCCCGCGTGAGCGAACGATGGCTTTGCCATCAATGCCTAGCTTGG
>JANMDE010000344.1:0-6584 GCA_031376105.1 Variovorax sp.
TGGCTGCTAACGCGACTGTGACCAACGTGAACGCTACCAATGCAACTGTGCAGAACGTGACCGCCACCAACGTCTTGGCTGCTAACGCGACTGTGACCAACGTGAACGCTACCAATGCAACTGTGCAGAACGTGACCGCCACCAACGTCTTGGCTGCTAACGCGACTGTGACCAACGTGAACGCTACGAATGCAACCGTGCAGAACGTGACGGTCAGCAGTGCATCCATTCGCAGTATCACGGCAACAGCGGCTAACGTCCAAGCGATTACAGTGACTAACGCTAACGTCTCTAACCTGACGGCAGCGAACGTGACTGGTAACTTTGTACAAGTCAATAGCGGCATCAACTTTGCTCCGGGCGCAACCGTCAACTTCGGTGGCAACCGCCTCCAAGGTGTGGGTAACGCAGTGGTCGCTACGGATGCCGTGAACCTCGGTCAGTTGCAATCCGTGCAGAAAGAGTTGAACAAGTCGATCGCTTCTGCGGCGGCCATGGCCAACATCTCTGCGCCTAGCGATCTGAAGGCTGGTGAATTTGCACTCGGTGTGGGCATCGGCTCCTCCGGTGGCGAAACCTCACTGGCGGTCGGTATCTCGGGTGTGGCGCAGCCAGGCCTCAGCTACCGCGCTTCGATCGGTTTGAACGGCTCTAGTAAGCCGACCTTCGGTGCAGGCATGAACTGGACGTTTAAATAACCTCCCGTTCAAAAGTAAGGGGCTTGCCCCTTGCTGATTTGAAAGAGCCTCGCAAGAGGCTCTTTTTTTTGCCGATATGATAGGCAGTTAACTTAAAGTGCAGGAGCGATCAATGGTTACGGCGAGCAATTTGGAGCAGGAAATGAAAGACCTTGATACTGGCATCAGCTTGCATCGTGCTGGGCAATATGAAGAGGCTATGGCAATTTATCAGGGCTTGCTGAATTCCAAAACGCTCAATGTAGATGCCATGCACCTGATTGCCAATATTTACAAAGAAAAGAGGCTGCACGCTGAAGCCTTGATGTGGGTGAACCGCGCCATTACCCTGCGGCCGCATCCGTTCTTCTACAACACCCGGGGCGCTATCTTCTCAGATATGAAGCGTCACGTTGATGCGTTGAATGATTTGAACCGCTCATACAAACTACAGCCCGAGAACTATGAACTGCTGGTCAATCTCTGCGGCGCATATCGCAGTGCCAAAAACTTTAAGAAGGCGCTCGAATTTGGCCAGAGAGCGACAACGGTCAATCCGCAGGCGGACATGGCTTGGGTTAACTTGGGTTGCGTTGCCGTTGATCAGGGCAACAATAAAGCTGCAATCGAATTATTTGAAGAGTCAATTCGTAGAAATAAAGACAATGCATTTGCAAATCTTAACTTAGGCAAACTCAAAGCTTCCTTGGATGCCGGTGACCTTTCTGAGGAGTTGCTCACGCTGTTTAAGCGAGCCGCTGAACTCTCGCCTTTTGCATTCGAACCGCAAGTGCGCTATGCCGCTGAGTTGGTCAAGCGCAAACTGATGGTGGAGGCCGTTGATCCTTTGGTCAAGGCACTTGACTTGGGTAAGAAGATGGACTTCAAGAGCATGACCCAAGATACGGAGATGCTCAACACCTTCTTTCAAGTGTCAAGCATTCTGAAAATGCTGAACAAGTTCACGGTCAATGAAAACGCCTACAAAAAGCTCTTGGAGGTGGCACCAGAAACCATTATTTTCTGGACGAATCTCGCCCAAGCCTATTTAGATCAAAACAATATTCCAGAAGCCGAGAAGTGCTACGTTAAAGCGCTCGAAATGGATGAGAATAACTATTACGCGCTCAATGGCAGAGCGATGATGTACATCAGTCAAACGAATATTGCAGGCTCTGTGGCCGATTTAGAGCATATCCGTCGCTATCGTCCGCAGGATGTGGGCAATCTGAGCTGGTTGTTTGCAGAAAAAATGCATGGCGCCATGTGGGAAGGTGTGGAGAGGATACGCGCTGAGATTTTGTCTCTCAATGAAACAGACAAAAACAATGCCATCAGCACCTTCATCATGCTGTCTCTCACGGATGAAGCCAGCGTACAGTACCGTAACGCAGTCGTAGCAGCCGATCAAACGGAGGCGGCTTACCTCAGTTTGAAAGCGTCAAAGCCCATCCGCAAAAGCGCGAAAAATGCCCGGATCAAAATCGGATACATGTCAAGCGACTTCCGCCAGCATCCGCTCGGGGTGTTGGCTGCAGAGTTGTTCACACTGCATGACCGCAGCAAATTTGAAGTGACCGCCTATTCAACCAGTCACGACGATGGAAGCGAGGTGAGAAAGCGAATTCGCGGCACCGCAGAGCGATGGGTGGACATGACCGACCAAACGATTTTGGAAATGGCAGACAACATGCGAATGGATGGCTGCGAGATTCTTGTCGATTTAACCTGCTCCACAAAAGGTGGTCGGCCGCAACTGATGTGTCTGCGGCCTGCACCCGTTCAAGCTGCTTGGATGGGCTTTGTGGGAACAATGGGCAGCAAGTATTACGATCTCATCGTCGCAGATGCCACAGTGATTCCCGAGGAGCATTTTCCTTTTTACTCCGAAAAAACACTGCGTCTGCCGTATACCTTTCAGCTCAATGATCCGAATCGAGTCGTTCCTCGCACGGATGTGAAGAAAACCGACTATGGATTCGCTGAAGATGATGTGGTTTTGTGCAGTTTCAATCAGGCTTACAAGACGCAGCCTGGTGGTTTAAAAATGTGGATTGAAATACTGAGGCGCGCACCCAAAACGAAGCTTTGGCTGCTCGAAGATAACAAGTGGGCGAGTGAAACGTGGCGCAAAATCTTTGCTGATTCAGGCCTGGACGAAAGTCGGCTTGTCATTGGGCCACGCATGAACCCGGCCCAGCATCTGGAGCGATACGTGATGGCGGATCTAGCCTTGGACACCTATCCCGTGAACTCTGGGGCGACTGCAAGCGATGCATTGTTTGCTGGTTGCCCAATCGTTGCGAAGTTAGGCAATAGCATGGCCTCGCGCATGTGCTCGAGCCTGTTAAAGGCAGTCCATCTGGATGAGTTGGTCACAACCAGTTGGCAGGCTTATGTAGATAAAGCGGTTGAACTGGCCAATGCGCCAGAGCGCCTAGCAGACATGAAAAAGATGCTGCTCAGCAGCCGTGACACCCTTCCTTTGTTTGACGCGCCGATGTTGATCCGCGATTTGGAAAAGGGCTACACGGAGGTGGCGAAAATGATCCGCAACGATCTGCCACTGGATCACGTGACGGTTGCGCCCGGCAAAAGCCCTGGGCCGCGCAAAGCAGCCCCAGCAGCCCCTGCGACACCCGTGGCTGCTGCGGAGCAGGCCAATGCCAGCGCCGGCGCGAAGCCCGCCAAGGGCAAGAAGTCGGGCAAGAAGAAATAAATCAATGCACGATGTCCTTGAATTCATGGACAATGAACGGATGATGACTTGGCTTGACGAAGTGAAGTGGGATGCCCAAGGCCTGGTGCCTGTGATTGCGCAGGAGCAGGGCTCGGGGGATGTGTTGATGTTTGCTTGGATGAACCGCGAGGCTTTGCAACTGACGGCGGAGTTGAAGCGGGCGGTGTATTTCAGCCGCTCGCGGGGCAAGCTGTGGTTCAAGGGCGAAGAATCGGGGCATGTGCAGACGGTGCATGACATTCGGGTCGATTGCGACAGCGATGTGGTGTTGCTGACGGTGACGCAGCTCGGCCACAATCCCGGCATTGCTTGCCACACGGGTCGCCACAGCTGCTTTTTTAATCAATTGCAAGATACAGATGGCGAAAAAGCTTGGAAAAGCGTGGCACCGGTCTTGAAAGACCCTCAAAGCATCTATAAATAAACTGCACCAGAGCGCAATCCCATGACATCTCACAATTCCCCAGCCGACACTTTGAGTCAACTGGCCGCCGTCTTGGAAAGCCGCAAGAGCGGCGATCCTGAGACGAGCTATGTGGCGCGCCTGTTTGCCAAGGGGCCGGATGCGTTTTTGAAGAAAATTGGCGAAGAGGCCACGGAGGTGGTGTTGGCTTGCAAAGATGCCAGCCATGGTGATCAGGCGCTTGAGCACAAGCAAAAAATAGTGAATGAGACAGCAGATTTGTGGTTTCACAGCATGGTGGCGTTGAGCTACTATGGCCTTGCGCCCAGCGATGTGTTGGCGGAGCTGGCGCGGCGCGTGGGTCTGGGGGGGCTCGATGAGAAGGCGGCGCGCAAGGCGCAGAGCCGCGACGCAGAGCTAAAGCAGTAATTCCGCATTCATTCAGAGGGAATTTGTATGTCAGAAACTAATTTTGCAGATTTTGAGCCGAAGTCTTCCGGCGACCGCACCGTGATGCATGTGCTCTACGGTCTGCATACCGTGGCCTGGGCTTCGCTGGGCACCCTGGCCGTGATTGCGCTGATCATCAATTACATCAAGCGCGGCGACGAAACCGAGCCGCTGTATGTGATGCATCACAGTTATATGATTTCCACCTTTTGGTGGACGCTGGTGTGGATGATTCCGGCCACGCTGGTGGCGCTGGTGATGAGCATCACTAACATTTTGCTGCCTCTGGCTTGGCTGCCGTTCTCCATCGTGGGGCTTTGGTACCTCTATCGCTGCATCAAAGGTTGGCTGCGGTTTAGCGACAACCGCGAGCCGCGTTGAATAAGCCTGCCGAAGTTGAAACAATATCCGTTCGCCCTGCACAAAACCTGATCGATCAATTGACGCTTCATATGGACACAGATCCCAATTGCATCTTCTGCAAGATCATTGCAGGCAAAATTCCGTCTAAGAAAGTGTATGAAGATGAAGAGATCTTTGCCTTTCATGACATCAACCCGTGGGCGCCGGTGCATTTTCTGGTGATCCCGAAGGAACACATTATTTCTATGGCGCATCTTGAGGAGCGCCATGCGCCGCTGATGGGTCGTATCATGGCGCTGATTCCGAAATTAGCTGCGCAAGAGGGCTGCAACCCGTATCCGGCGGGCGGTTTTCGCGTGGTGAGCAACACTGGTGACGAGGGCGGGCAGGAAGTGAAGCATCTGCATATTCATGTGATTGGCGGCGCACGGCCCTGGAAAAAGGCCTAATTCGCCCTATACCCCGCCAAGATGTAAGTCATGCCTCGCCCAGGAACGCAGCTAGGGCTTTAGAATCAACAGTTATCTGCGGCAAATGCCGTTTTAGGAGAATTTCATGGGTTCATTTTCTATTTGGCATTGGCTGATCGTTTTGCTCATCGTTGTGATGGTGTTTGGCACCAAGAAACTCAAGAACATGGGCTCTGATTTGGGCGGCGCTGTGAAGGGCTTCAAAGACGGCATCAAAACCGGTGGCGAGCCGGATGCCAAAGACGCAACTGCCGCGCCAGCAAGCCAAGTGGCAGATGCCACAACCGCTGCCAAGACCACGATTGACGTGGAAGCCAAGCAAAAGAGCTGATGCGGTTGCGTTTGGGGGCCGCAAATTTTAAGTTGCGCTGCATCACGCTGCATGCCCTGACCGCACTTCACTTGCGCTTTCGCAACGCCCGCCATCATGATTGACCTTGGTGTCTCCAAAATCGCCCTGATCGGCGCTGTCGCGCTGATCGTGATCGGGCCTGAAAAACTGCCGCGCGTGGCCCGCATGGTGGGCACGATGCTGGGCCGTGCGCAGCGCTATGTGAGCGATGTGAAGGCCGAGGTGAACCGCTCGATGGATTTGGACGAGCTGAAAAAGATGAAAGAAACCGTCGAGGGAGCAGCCCGCGACGTGGAAAATTCAATCCAGACCTCCACGAAGGATTTTGAGAAAGATTGGCAGCAAGTCACCAATGAGGCGGGCAACACGTCTTATGAGAGTTTTCCCAGCTATTCTCGCCCGCATAAAAAATGGCGCATGAAAACCAGCGCCACGCCGCGTTGGTATAAAAGCCGCGCTGGCGTGCGCACCAGCGCGCAATCGGGCGCAGCGCGCGTGGCGCGCTACCGGCCTGTGAAACCGCAATGATCGTGAACGAAGCGCATGGCTGAAGATAAAAAAGACGAGCTGGCAGGCACCGAACAGCCCTTTGTTGAGCACTTAAAAGAGCTGCGCGATCGGCTGCTGTATTGCGTCTATGGTTTGGTGATCGCGGGTATCATTTTGGCGATCTATCCAGGCCCGAGCGGCCTGATTGACTGGATTTCTCAACCCATCATGGCGCACATGCCTCCCGGCGCTAAATTGATCGCTACTGGCGTGTTTTCGCCATTTTTCATTCCGCTCAAAGTGCTGCTGATGGGCTCTTTCTTGCTTGCGCTGCCTTGGGTGTTGTACCAGCTGTGGATGTTTGTCGCACCCGGCTTGTACAAGCACGAAAAATTGTTTGCACTACCATTGATTTTGTTTGGCAGTTTGCTGGCTTACACAGGTTTGGCATTTGTGCAGTTTTTCGTGCTGGACAAAATGTTTGCCTTTATTCAGCAGTTCACGCCAAAAAACGTGGCTGCCACGCCAGATATTGCCTCGTATGTGGAGTCAATTCTCAGCCTCTACATTGCTTTTGCGCTGGCTTTTCAGGTGCCGATTGTGGTGATGCTGCTCACGCGATTTAATATCGTGACGATTG
>JANMDE010000363.1:0-10407 GCA_031376105.1 Variovorax sp.
TTGGCCAAATTTCACATGCACTGTGGGCTTGCCGCGCCGCAGCACGTCGTTGTCCATGCAAGGCATGTCGTCATGCACCAAGCTGTAGGCATGGATCAACTCTGTTGAGCAAGCGGCGCGCAGCCCGGCGCCCGCATGACCATTCAAGCTGTCGCAGGCAGCCAGCGCCAGCAAAGGCCGCAGCCGTTTGCCGCCACCGAGCACGGCGTAGCGCATGGCATCGCCCAGCCCTGCGGGCGCGTGCACCGGCACCCATTGCGCCAAAGCCTCTTCCACCTGCGCACAACGCGCCTGGTTCCAGGCCGCAAAATCAAAATCACTCATCCCGCGGCTCTCTTAAGTCTTGTTGTTTTCATCAAGCAGCTTGATTTGCTGCTCGACAGCGGCTAGTTTGTCGCGGCAGATTTTCAAAAGCGCCGCCCCCCGCTCGTAGCCAGCCAGCAGTTCATCGAGTGGCATCTGGCCAGAATCCATGCGCGCCACCAAGGCTTCGAGCTGCTGCAAAGCGGCTTCGTAGCTCAGAGGATCGTCTTCAGTGGGGGCGGGGTCAGCAGTTTTTGGCATAGATGGGCTTGGCAAACCCTGATTTTAGGCGCTGCAAAGGCCTTCTAATGAAGTCGGCGTGAAGTAGCTTGGCTCTAAACCTGCGTATTGCGTGCCTATTGGGTGGCCTGCCTCGGGTAAAATCGACCCTGCGGCTACGTTTGGGTAGCCGTTTCATCTTTTTTCTAAAGAATTAGGTTGCCAAACATGACCGACCTGAGCCTCACGCGCCACCTGCAGCTGCAAAAAGCGCCGCTGCAAGTCTCCAGCTATTTCGACCCAGCCACCTACCAGGCTGAGCAGCAGCGTATTTTCTCAACCTCGCCCAAGTATGTCGGCCACAGCTTGGCAGTGCCGAATGTAGGTGACTATTACGCCCTCCCCCAAGAAGGCGAAGGCCGCGTCTTGATGCGCACCCCGGATGGAAAAGAAGGCTCACGCCTTGAACTCATCTCCAACGTCTGCTGCCACCGTCAGGCCGTGATGTTGCATGGCCGAGGCCACCAAGCGCAATCCAACATCATCTGCCCCCTGCACCGATGGACATATGACACCTCGGGCCAGCAACCCACCGGCACACTGATCGGCGCACCCCATTTCGAGCATGACCCCTGCCTCAACCTCAACAATTACGCCCTGCAATCTTGGAATGGCTTGCAATTTGACGCTGCCTCCAAGTCACATACCGACCTGAACCAGCTCTTCCAAGGCATGAAAGCCGCCAAAGATTTGGATTTCTCCGGCTACGTGTTCAACCGCGCCATTCAGCACGAATGCGCCTACAACTGGAAAACATTTATCGAAGTCTATTTAGAGGACTATCACGTCGGCCCATTCCACCCCGGCCTCGGCCAGTTTGTGGCTTGCGATGAGTTGCAGTGGGAATACGGCGAGCAATGGAGCGTGCAAACCGTGGGCGTGGCTGACAAACTTGGCAAACCCGGCAGCGAGGTCTATCAGCGCTGGCACGATGCTGTGCTCAACTTCCGAGGTGGCCAGCCCCCCGCGCATGGCGCGATCTGGCTGACGCTGTATCCCACCGTGATGGTTGAGTGGTATCCCCATGTGCTGACCGTGAGCACGCTCTACCCCCAAGGTCCGCAAAAAACGCTCAACCTCGTGGAATTCTTCTACCCGGAAGAAATCTCTGCCTTCGAGAGCGATTTCATCGCAGCCCAACAAGCTGCCTACATGGAAACCTGCGAAGAAGACGACGAAATCGCCCTGCGCATGGACGCAGGTCGAAAAGCCCTCGTGCAACGCGGCGACAACGAATCAGGCCCCTACCAAAGCCCCATGGAAGACGGCATGCGCCATTTTCATCAATGGTATGTACAGGCGATGGGGTGAATCGAACGCTATATATTTGATAGCAAACTATGCATATAGTGCAAAGGCAAGAGATAGAAAAAGCCCTTAAGAATCCGGCCTGATCTGCCCAAGCACCACCGCATACGCCTGCCTCTCAAACGCATTTCCAAGATACGGGCAATCGCCCCTCGCCCATGCCCATAGGCTGGCTGCGGGATAGGCGAAGAAGAAAAATACACCCCAGCGTTCATATTGCTGCACATGCACATGCTCATGCGGGCGCCAATGCGCCAGGGTGTCGTGGCTAGCACCGATGATGACGTGGCCCAGCGTGATGGCAGAAAACTGAAAGCGTACCGCCCAACGCGGGGCGTCCATCTCCGTATCTGCCAAGGCAATTTCCCAAGTCCGCCCCACGCGCTTGATATTTGCGCCCACGCACAGCAGCGGCAAGCCCAGCAAAGTGCCGATGAAGCTGCAAGGCAGCGCCCAAAGCATTCTCAATACAAGCAACACAAGTTCCCCAGCGCCATTGATCCCTCTGCAAGCCGCGCGATTCTCAGGCATGGCAACTTTCATCAACGCGCCCGCCGTCACAGTGGCCTACATCGCCCCAAATTCTGACCATTCCTAAAAAGCACGGGGGATCGCCAAAAAAAAAAGCCAGCACGAGGCTGGCTTTCAGAGGCAAATGCAAGCTTCAAGTGCCGATTCGGCCGCCATCGTTCTTGGTGATCACCACGGTAGCCGACTGCGGACGAGCGCCGGTGGCCGATGCAGCAGAGCCTGGCGCACGTTCGCCGCGTGGCCAGTAGCTGTTGAAATCACCGGCATTGAGGCCGACGTTAGCTGCTGGCGTGTCTTCACCAGGATGCTGCACGTTGACAAACATCGTGCGGCCATCCGGCGTTTCCGTCACGCCGGTGATTTCTTGATCACGCGGACCGACCAAGAAGCGGCGCAGTGTGCTGCTGGTGACTTGCGCGCCACGCTTTGTAGCAGCCAATGCCGCGCCAGCGGGTGTGCTGCCCACATCGGCCACACTGGCCGCTTGCGCTGGCAACGACAAACCATCGCCCACTTGGCCAGGCAGCGAAGCGAGCATCATGCAATTGGTCTGATCCAAAAACGCGCCAGAGTCGTCGGTTTGAATCCAGCAAATGCCTGTTGCCTCGCTGAACCACAAACCGTCAGCCCTAGCGAAATCATTCGCTGTGCTAAGGCCAGAGAGATTCACTCGCGTGGTGTCTGCATCGGCCTGTGCGCCAAACAAATACACATCCCAAGTAAACGTTGTTGCGGCGGTGTTGGCATCACGCAGGCGCAGAATGTGGCCAAACGGGTTGCCAGTGTTCGTTGCGGCACTTGTGGTGCTGGTGGCAACGCGGGCATCCGCATAGAAACGTGGGTTCGCCGCATCGATGTTTCCAATCGGACGATTACCCGAATTGTTCTCAGTCAATGTGAAATACACCTCGTTATTGAGCGGATTGATCGCGCCCCACTCTGGGCGGTCCATCCGAGTCGCGCCGACCGCATCAGCGGCCAAACGGGTGTTCAGGCAAACATCAGCTTGGTTACCAAAAGGGAAGTTCGTTGCGTTTGCAATCGTGGAGTTGGTGATGGTCAATGGAATCCAAGTGCCCGTGCCATCAGCGTTGAACTTAGCAACATGCAAGGTGCCTGCATCCAAGAATTTGTCGCCGGTCGCCATGCGGTTGGTTGCAGTCGCATCGCTGTCAGCCCAAGTGGCGCTGGAGACGAATTTATAGATGTAGTCACCACGGGAATCATCGCCCATGTAAACAGCCACAGGTTGGCCGACCGTTGGGTTGGGCGACACAGCAGCTTCGTGCGCGAAGCGGCCGAGCGCAGTGCGTTTCTTAGGCGTGGCGGAGGGGCTGTAGGGGTCAATCTCCACCACCCAGCCAAAGGTGTTGGCCGCATTGCGGTAGTCTTGATTTGGATTGCTTGCGAGCTGGTTGGCATTCCAGCGATCATTCAAATCGCCCACCGAATCAACGGCGTTCAAAGCCATGTCTGCCGCATTCACCGCAGCCAGCGTGCCCCAGCGATAGCGGTCGCCGCTCACGGAATAGCGCGTCATCGAGATCACTTCTTTGGCTGTAGCGCCGCCACGAGCTAGGTTATCTGCCGTGGTGCTGCGCGTGAAATAGCCCGCCCAGTTTTCTTCGCAGGTCAGCAAAGTACCCCACACGCTGTAGCCGGTGCCACAATTGTTAAGCGTGCCGCGCGTTGCTGTGCCGGTGGGAGAGTATTTGGTAATGAGCTGAGAATCTCCGCGCACGGGGCCTGACATTTCAATCCGCGTGGCAGCGGTGATGCGGCGATTGTAGGTGGAGGATTGCACATAATTCCAAGTGCCTGTGGCAGAGAACGCACCCGCTCCGGTTTGTTTCATCACTTCAACCACCGACACGCCATGCATTGCCACTTCACGCGTCACCTCGTTTTGCGGGCGCACACCAGAAGTCGTATTGGTGCCACCGTTTGCATGCAAAAACTGCTGCGTGATGTATTCGTGGTTCATGGCCAGAATGCCACGGTTGTTGCCATTCAGATCGCGTGTCGTGCCAGCGTCGTTCAATGGGAAGAATTCAATGCCGTCGTGGTTGTCACCAGCGCGTTGGTTATAAGTTGCAGGGTCGTCTGTGCCTACGTTGCTGTAAGCGGCGACGCCCGCGGCAATTGGATCACCAGTGCGATAAAAAGGGCGGGCCGTGTAGCCAGCCGCCACCGTGAAGAGGTCTGCTTGGCTCTTGTCCACCGCTGTGAAAGTCAAGGCGGAAGGCTTGTTGGCTGCAGCACTGCTCAGCGGCGTGGCTGCTGGTGTCACAGTATCACTGCCACCGCCGCAGGCCGCCAGTCCCATCGTGCCCATAGCAGCGATGGCCGCCGATGCGCCGGTGCCGCGCATGAAGCCACGGCGATCGAGCCGGGCTTTCACAATGTCCATAAACTCGGGGCCGCCATTGGGGTTGGTGATGGCATCTTCGCCAGACAGATCTTGATTCATCAGGTGCAGCGGGGTTGGGGTTGTCACAGTCATGTTTTCTCCATAGGAAAGTTAATGCGTTGTCATCGTTAAAAATGAACGATCTGGAGGATGTTCGTGCACTTGTGTTGCAGCGCTGTGACAGACAAGAACACTTCGGCGGCAGAGGGTTTTTGTGGCGCGCAAACGTAAGCAGCGTTTCATCAAACGGACACACTGGTGACTTGCGACTCATAAATTGCTATATATTTAATAGCAAACTATGTATATTGAATAGGGGCAAACTGGTAAAAATGTTCCGAATCAGCAAACCCCACCGTTCTCTGGCATCATGACGTTTATGACAACACCATCCCCCTACATTCCTCCCAAAATTTGGACCCCCCCTGAATCCAGCGGTGGCCGCTTCGCCAATATCAACCGCCCGATTGCAGGTGCCACGCATGAGAAGCCCCTGCCCGTGGGCAAGCATCCACTCCAGCTCTACTCACTCGGCACACCCAACGGCGTGAAAGTCACCGTGATGCTTGAAGAGCTGCTGCAAGCGGGCCATACAGGCGCGGAATACGATGCTTGGCTGATTCGCATCAACGAGGGCGCACAGTTTGGCAGCGGCTTTGTGGGCGCGAATCCGAACTCAAAAATTCCGGTGTTGGTGGATCACAGTTTGGCTGAGCCCTTGCGCATCTTTGAATCGGGCGCCATTCTTGTTTATTTGGCCGAGAAATTTGGCGCTTTCCTGCCAACCGAAACGCGGCAGCGCGCCCAATGCATGTCTTGGCTGATGTGGCAAATGGGCAGCGCACCTTTCTTGGGCGGCGGCTTCGGACATTTTTATGCGTATGCCCCCGAGAAAATCCAATACGCGATTGACCGCTACGCCATGGAAGTCAAGCGCCAGATGGACGTGCTCGACCGCCACTTGGCTGAGAACCGCTTCCTCGCTGGCGACGACTACACGATTGCCGATATGGCCACTTGGCCTTGGTATGGTTTGCTGGCCAAAGGCTATTTGTATGAAGCGGGCGAATTCCTGCAAGTGCAAACTTACACCCATGTGCTGCGCTGGGCGGATGAGATCATGGCGCGCCCAGGCGCCAAGCGTGGCCGCATGGTCAACCGCGTGCAGGGCGAGCCATCAAGCCAACTGCACGAGCGCCACGATGCGATTGACTTTGACACCCAGACCCAAGACAAAATCGCCAAGCCCACATGATCACCTCACCCCTCCCGTCTTCCCTCACGCTTTTCGATTGCGCCACCGCCCCCAGCCCGCGCCGGGCTCGTATCTTCTTGGCGGAAAAAGGCGTGGCGCATGAGACGGTGCAAATTGATTTGCGCAGCGGCGAGCAAATGGGCGATGCCTACCGAGCCATCAACCCCCAGTGCACCGTGCCCGCGCTGCGCACCGAAGAAGGCCCAGTTCTTACCGACAATGCAGCCATCGCCGCTTATCTCGAAGCACGTTACCCCGAGCCACCGCTCATGGGCATCACGCCCCAAGACAAAGCCGAGATTGCTAGTTGGCATTGGCGCGCCGAATTCGAAGGCCTGATGGCCGTGGCTGAAGCACTGCGCAACAGCTCGCCCGCCATGGCGGGCCGCGCCCTGCCCGGCCCCGTCAACTACGCGCAAATCCCCGCGCTGGCTGAGCGCGGCGTTGCGCGGCTCCAGCAGTTTTTAGCCACGCTCGATCAACACCTTGAAGGCCGCGACTTCATCGCTGCCGGGCAATTCAGCCTAGCCGACATCACCGCCGTGATCGCGGTGGATTTTGCAAGGGTCGTGAAAGTCAAACCGGGTGAGCAGCACCCGCATTTGCTGCGCTGGCGCGCGAAGATGGCGGAGCGGCCCTCGATAGCGCTCTGAAGCCTTGGGATTTAAAGCGTTTTGGCTGTTAGCCCATATGGAATATGCGCAATATGCTATTTACTTTATAGCAAATACTTTTCCATCCCCTAGCCCGTTTTGTCTATCAATGCTGGCAAATTCAAAATCTCGATCCAGCCACGGCCTAGCGTCAATACGCCATGGCCTTCCAGCGCTTTGAGAGCGATCGACGCCTTGGGCCGGCTGATGCCACAGCTGGCGGCCAACTGTTCGTGCGTGGCGACGACGACGGTGCGCCCATCGGAGCGGCTGGGCAAGTCAGCAGCCATCCGCGCCAAGCCTGCGCAAAGGCGCGGCTGAACACCTCGGGCAGCCCAACTTCGCTCACGCGCCTGCACCTCCCGCAGTCGCTGACCTAGAAAGCGCACCAACATCACCAACAAACCCTGATCGTTCATGAGGCAGGTCTCAATTTCCTCCAGAGGCAGCCATTGAACGGTGCTGGGCTCTCCGACGAGCAAGTCGCTGCCACTTGGCAACTGGTTAAACAAATAAGACAGAAAAGCCATTTCTCCCGCGCGAAACGAGATCGGAACGATTTGACCGCCTTGGGCGCCCGGCACGTGCACCACGGCATCGAGCCGCCCGCTCATGACGTAAGGCAATTGCGTCACACGATCCCCCGCCTTACATAGGCTCACTCCGACATCAAAATGGTGCAATGGCCGGCTCTTCAAAGTCATCGGCTGCGCCAGCGCATTCGCGAACTGACGGCTCATACGACGGCTTTGCAACAGTTCAGAACTGAAGCGTTCACTGGAATGGGCGTGACTAGGGGTCATCCCTTTATTGTTACCGAAGTAACTGAAGAATGTGCATGAGCAGCACATCATCCGCTCATCCTTGCTTCCGCACTAACGCAGCGGCAATCGTTATGAATCTTGCTAGCAACACCTCAGAAAGGATGATCATGTTTACTCGCCGCCACTGCCTGACCTATCTCGGAACAGGCGCTTACGCAGGATTAGCGCCCAGCATGGCCTTCGCGCAAGGCAAACCCCTGAAAATCTTGGTTGGCTACCCAGCTGGTGGCGCGGTAGATGTGGTGGCTCGCCAAATCGGTGAAGAGCTACGCGCTTCAGGCTACAACGCTATCGTTGAAAACCGCACCGGCGCTGCCGGGCAGCTCGCCACCGAGGCGATGCTGGCCGCGCCCGCCGATGGCAGTACGATTGTGATGATGCCGGGGGGCAATGCAACCATATTTCCGCATGTCTATCCCACGCTGCGCTATGCCATGAGCGATCTCGCGCCGCTGGCAGGCGTTTGCTCTTTTCAGTTTGGTTTAGGCGTCGGGCCAGGCACGCCCGCCAAAACGCTCAAGGAGTTTGTAGATTGGGCCAAAGCCAACCCCGGCAAGGCGAGCTACGGCACACCAGGCGCCGGCACGGCCATGCACTTCATGGGCGTGATGTTTGGGCGCAAGGCCGGCATCGATTTTCAGCATGTGCCGTATCGCGGTGGTGCAGCGGCGATGACGGATGTGCTGGGCGGGACGATTCCCTCTCTAGCCACCACCCTGCCCAACCTGGTGACGCATCACAAGTCCGGCAAACTTCGCATTCTCGCCTTCAGCGGCGACAAGGCCTTGCCCGGATTACCAGGCGTGCCCACCTTCAAAGAACAGGGCTACCCTGAATTGCAGCTCACTGAGGTGTTTGCGTTTTTTGCATCGAGCAAAACCCCGAAACCGGTCCAACTGGAACTGGAAAAAGCCATTACAGCGGCGGCTCGCAGCCCGCGATTGATCGCCGCTATTGAAAAGCTCGAGTTTGACTCAGACGTCAGGTCGTCTGCTGATCTGGCTCGCCATCTCAAAGATGATTTTGAACGCTGGGGCCCGGTCATCAAAGCCACGGGATACACCGCTGAAAACTGATGCACTCAGGTCTTTTCAACTTGGGTGACAGGCTTTGACACGACCTAACATTTTGCTGATCATGAGTGATCAGCATCGCGCTGACTGCTTCGGGTTTGAGGGCAGGCGGGTGCAGACGCCACATCTGGACTCGCTCGCTCGGCAAGGCACGCGGTTCACACATTGCATCACACCCAATGTGGTGTGCATGCCATCCAGAAGCGCGATCTTGACCGGTATGCTGCCGCTCACCAGCGGCGTGCACGATAACGGCATCGATCTGGATGAAAGTATCGCTGCACAAGGCTTCGCGGGGTCGCTGGCCAAAGCAGGCTATGACACGCGATTCATCGGTAAGGCACATTTTTCTAGCAATCACTCCTACGCGAACCGACCCACAGGTCGCTGCGAGAACATTCCTAGCTCACATTTGTTTGCAGACGACTGGACTGGCCCCTACATGGGCTTTGAGCAGGTTGAGCTGATGCAGTTGGGGCATAACTACTGGCTGCCAGAGGGCAGCCCGGGCGGTTTGCACTACGAACGTTGGTATCACCGGGATGACTTGGGTGCGATGAAGAACGCGCTGTATAGCCAACGGCTTGACCCACAAACGCACGCCGCCCAAACTCACAACAGTGCTCTCCCAACGGCTTGGCACAACAGCACTTGGGTGGGTGATCGGACGATCGCCTACATCGCTGAGCAAGGGCGGCATCAAAGGCAAGCTGCGCACATGCAGACGAGTGCGAAACCATTTTGCGCATGGGTCTCGATGGCGGACCCCCACCATCCTTTTGATGCGCCAGCGCCCTGGTGTTGGATGCATCGCCCAGATGAGGTTGATCTGCCACCATATCGCAGCCGAGATTTGGACAAGCGCCCTTGGTGGCATAAAGCAGCGCTGGAAAACACGCCTGGCGGCACGCCAGAAAGCCGAAAAGTACGTGAGGAATACTCTCGCATGCCGCAGCAGAGCGATGCGCAGCTACGAGAGATCATCGCGAACTACTATGGAATGATTTCACTTGTTGACCACCAAGTAGGGCGCATTTTGTCTGCGCTGGATGATGCTGGCTTGGCCGAAAACACACTCGTTGTGTTCACCTCTGATCATGGCGAGTTGCTGGGCGATCATGGCCTCATGCTCAAGGGCCCGATGCATTACGAAGGGCTGCTACGCGTCGGTTTGATCATGCGCGGCCCTGGCATTGCCACCGATCAAAAGATCGATGAGCCCGTCTCCTCCATTGATCTGGCAGCCACCTTTGGCGACTACGCATCAACGCCTGTTCCCTCTGCCGTGCATAGCAACAGCCTGCGCCCACTTCTTGCAAGCACACCCCAAGCTCAGCGCGATCACGCTTACAACGAATGGCGTCTTGGGCCATCGCGCTGTGGCGTCGCTTTGGACTTACGCACGGTGCGCACGCGCAGCGCCAAGCTCACCGTCGAGCTTGGCAGCGGCGCGGGCGAGCTGTATGACCTGCGCAACGATCCCCACGAATGCATCAATCGCTTTGACGATCCCCATCACCTGGGATTGCGTGATGAGTTGATGCAGCGGCTGATGAGCCGCCCTGACGACATCCGAAGCCCACTGCCTGAGCCCGTTGGGCCAGCTTGATCTTTTACAAAGGAGACATGCCATGAAGTTAGAACGCCGCACCGCTCTTTTAGGAGCCGCAACCGCCGCACTGGCGCTACAAGCCTGCAGCACCCCAACAGCAGGCTCACCTGTAAAGCCAAGACACTATGTGCTCGTGCATGGCGCATGGCACGGCGCATG
>JANMDE010000400.1:0-6887 GCA_031376105.1 Variovorax sp.
CCACGCTCGTAGCATTCGCGCATGTCGGTAATAGCCGCTTCGTAGCGCTCTTTGCCGGTTTTGTAAACGCGATCCAATTGATCATCACGCTTGCTAGGCTTGTTGGGTGGGATGATCACCGTCTCCAAGGTGTAAATTTCTTGGAATTCATAGGCTTCGGTGTCTGCCGTGCCGGTCATGCCGGCAAGCTTGTTATACAGGCGGAAATAATTTTGGAAGGTGATGGAGGCGAGGGTTTGGTTCTCCGCCTGAATCTGCACGCCCTCTTTGGCTTCCACCGCTTGATGCAAGCCATCGCTCCAGCGACGACCTGTCATGAGGCGGCCCGTGAATTCATCCACGATGGTGACTTCACCATCTTGAACCACATAATTTTGATCGCGGTGATACAGGTGATGCGCGCGAAGAGCCGCATTCAGGTGATGCATCAACGCGATGTTGGCGGGGTCATAGAGCGACGCGCCTTCGGGGATCAAACCAAGATTGAACAAAATGCGCTCGGCATTCTCATGGCCCTGCTCGGTGAGGTAAGCCTGATGGCTTTTTTCATCAACCGTGAAATCACCTGCTTTGATCACGCCTTCGCCGGTGCGCGGATCGGCTTCGCCTTCTTGCTTGACGAGCAGCGGCACCACTTTATTGAGCGCCAAGTACACATCAGTTTGGTCATCGGCTTGGCCGGAGATGATGAGCGGCGTGCGGGCTTCGTCAATCAGAATCGAATCCACCTCATCCACAATGGCGAAATTCAGGCCGCGCTGCACGCGATCTGCGGTTTCATAAACCATGTTGTCGCGCAGATAGTCAAAGCCGTATTCGTTGTTGGTGCCGTAGGTGATATCAGCGCGGTAGGCGGCCTGCTTTTCTTCGCGGCTCATCTGCGGCAGATTGATGCCCACCGACAGCCCAAGGAAGTTGTAGAGCTTGCCCATCCATAGTGCATCGCGATTGGCCAAATAATCGTTAACCGTGACCACATGCACACCAATACCAGCCAATGCGTTGAGATACACCGGCAGCGTGGCGGTGAGCGTTTTGCCTTCGCCAGTGCGCATCTCGGCAATTTTGCCCTGATGCAGCGCCATACCGCCTACGAGTTGCACATCAAAATGCCGCATCTTCATCGCACGCTTAGAAGCCTCGCGCACCACGGCAAACGCTTCTGGCAAGATCGCGTCCAGCGTTTCGCCCTTGGCGACGCGCTCTTTGAATTCAACGGTCTTGGCCTTAATCTGCTCATCGCTGAGCGATTCCAAGCCGCGCTCTAAGCTGTTGATCCGCTCGACGTTTTTGCGGTAGGTCTTGAGCAGGCGGTCGTTGCGAGAGCCGAAAATCTGGGTAAGGAAATTGGTAGCCATGCTGATCATCCTGTCGCCTCTGCGCCAAAGGGCAGCAGAACAAAAACAACAGGCATTTCTTTCTTGAGAATGTCTTGAATCTGGGGCTGCTTGCGCAGTTCCCAAGTCAACCCAGCATTTTATCTGTTTGAACGGCCTGAAACGGCCATCCGGCCCTACCCGATCACCGCTTAGGCAGGACTTTGGCTTGCGCCTCTGTCGGTGGCAGCGTGGTGCCGCCGGTGGTGAGGAATTTCTGTGGATCTTGGGGTGTGCCTTCGGCCAAGACTTCAAAATGCAAATGCGGCCCGGTTGAACGGCCCGTTGAGCCCACCGCAGCAATTTTCTGACCCCGTTTGACCAAATCCCCTTTTTTTACAAAAGTGGCAGAGGCGTGGGCATAGCGTGTGATCAGACTGTTGCCGTGGTCAATTTCCACCACGTTCCCATAGGCCGGATGATATTCCTGTACCACCACCACACCTCCGGCCGCTGCCAGAATAGGCGTGCCCGGATCAGCCTGAAAATCTAACCCGGTGTGCAAGGCTGAGCGACCCGTGATCGGATCAATGCGCCAGCCATACAAGGAGCCCAGATGTGAGCCAGGCACGGGCTGCGCCGTCGGCACCATAAGCTTGGAGATTTTCTGATCAAACAGACGCGATTCCATCACGGTGAGTAGGTCCGCCTTGCTGCTGCTGATGGCCTCCAAATCGGCCAATGTTTGCTGGAGTTCTTGCAGAGTCAAGGAGCGGCCAAGGATCAGCGGCCCGCCTTGGCCAGGCTTGACTTTGGCGCTGACGGGTATTTGCACGCCCGCCAACTGAGACACACGTTCAGTTAATGCCTCCAATTGCACGACTTTAGCCTGCATTTCACCAACTTTTGTAGCCATAGCATCAATGTTTTCGCGCATGAAGCGATCACGCTGTTCGAACTCATCTTTCACCACCATTTTCACCAAGGTGCCGATCACCGGCCAACCTTCGCGTGCACCCTTGAGAAACACCAAGTGATACAAACCCACAGCGACCAGCATCAAAGCCAGCGACAGCGCCAAGCCAGCGGCAACGAGTTTCGTTCCACTCAAATGCAAAGGCCTTGACTTGGCCAACCAAGCATCCGTGATAATCAAATGCATTGCGAGAGATTCCTACAACGATGTCTACTGTGTCAAACAAGCCCCTGTCACATCAGAGTGCGCCTGCGAAGCTGGCATCTTACCTTCCCTTGCGCACGGTGCGTATTCGCGAAGCGGTGCCCGTGTTGCAAGCGGTACAGCGCGCGCCCAGTTTAGCGGGTTTGGCGCAATTGGCCAGACGCTCGGCACAATGCCTGCAATTGGTGACTCCCTTGATTCCAGCGCCCATGCGGTCTGCCATACAAGCTGGCCCGCTTGATGCGGGCCAATGGTGCTTGCTGGCCGCCAGCAGCGCTGTGGCCGCCAAATTGCGCCAACTCGCACCCGCCTTGGCGGCTCACTTAAGAACACATGGCCAAGAGGTGCAGGAGATTCGCATCAAAATTGTCATGCGTAACTCACAATGACCTTTGGCGGGGCATATCGACAAAAAATTGGTGCCGCTTGTCGGGATTGAACTGACGACCTACCGCTTACAAGGCGGTTGCTCTACCACTGAGCTAAAGCGGCGACAGACGTATTTTAGCGGAAGGTTTACTTGATTCGCGTGAGCGAAGGGCGAATTGAACCAGATCCTGCACCTGAAGGCGGTTTAGGGTCGGTCGGATCCGGCTGGCCATCCGTTTTTACGGACACTGACGCGGGCACAGCCGAAGGTGAAGCCGCTTTGAGTTTGACGATTTTGACAGGCTCTATCGAAGACTGCAGCAAGGGATTCGCCTCGAAAGGTGTAACTGGCTCCAACACTTGTTTGGGCACAGACTCCACGGGGCGAAGCCCTTGGTTGCGGCGCTCGGCTGGCGGGCTTTCCTTAACCTCGCCACGCGGCAGCGAAGCTTGCGGCACTGGAAAAGCCATGCCTTGGCCGTTTTCCCGTGCATAGATTGCAATGATGTGGCCAATAGGCACAACAATCTCACGCGCTTGCCCGCCAAAGCGCGCCTTGAACTGCAAAAACTCATTGCCAATCTGTAAATTGCTGGTGGCATCCATGCTGATGTTGAGCACGATTTCGTTGTTTTTCACGTGCTCACGCGGCACCTTAACCGTGTCGTCGACATAGGCCGCCACATAGGGCGTGAGTCCATTGTCGGCACACCATTCGTACAGGGCACGCAACAGATAGGGGCGGGTGGAGGTGGATTGGCTGGAATCGATCATGATGGGGTAATAGTATCAAAGCAAAACGGCCTGTTTGAAAACAGGCCGTTGCTTGCATGCTGCGACAAAACTTACTTGCGCATCACCTTCTCTGAGGGTGTGAGCGCTTCGATGTAGGCGGGACGAGAAAAAATCCTCTCGGCATACTTCAGCAAAGGTGCCGCGTTTTTCGACAGCTCAATGCCGTAGAAATCCAAGCGCCACAGTAGCGGTGCCAAAGCCACATCCAGCATAGAGAAGTTATCACCCATGATGAATTTGTTTTTCAGAAACACGGGTGCCATTTGCGTGAGCTTGTCGCGAATATGGTTGCGCGCTTTCTCCAAGACCTTGTCGTTGCCCTTTAAGGCGCGGTTTTCAAGGATAGAAACATTGGTGAACAGTTCTTTTTCGAAATTGAGCAAGAACAAGCGGACGCGGGCACGATCCACTGGGTCACCGGGCATCAGCTGGGGATGCGGGAAGCGCTCGTCGATGTATTCGTTAATGATGTTGGATTCATAAAGAATCAAATCACGCTCAACCAAAATCGGCACCTGCCCATAAGGATTCATCACATTGATGTCTTCGGGCTTGTTATACAAGTCCACATCACGGATTTCAAAGTCCATGCCTTTTTCAAACAGCACAAAACGGCTGCGGTGAGAGAAGGGGCAGGTCGTACCCGAGTAAAGCACCATCATGGCGGTGAGCTCCTAAAAATCAAAAAGGAGTGGAGATGCTGAATAAGCACCCCACTCCGGGAGTGACCGAGCCGCGCCAGCAGCTCTGTCTAGAATTATTTAATGTCTTTCCAGAACGAGGCATTCAAGCGCCACGCAATGATGGTGAAGAAACACAAGAAAATCAGCACCCAGACACCAATGCGAACGCGCTGGTTTTGAGCAGGCTCGCCCATCCAGGTGAGATAGCTCACCAGATCGTTGACTGCCTGATCGTATTGCAGAGGCGAGAGTAAGCCCGGCTTGACTTGTTTCCAACCATCAAGCACCTGCAGCTCATGGCCGTGGCTCTGAATCGTTTTGTAAACCGGCGTGCGCTCGCCTTGCAATTCCCAAAGGGGGTTAGGCATGCCAATATTGGGATAGGCCTTATTGTTCCAGCCGGTGGCTTTGGAATCGTCGCGGTAATAAGTGCGCAACAGGGTGTAGAGGTAATCTGGGCCCGTGCCTTTGGCAGCATCTGCACGTGAGCGCGCGATCACGGTAAGGTCTGGAGGCACGCCGCCAAACCATTCTTTGGCTTGCTTGGGATCAATAGCAGCCTTCATCGTTTCACCGACTTTGTCGGTGGCAAACAACAAATTGTCTTTGATCTGCTGCTCGGTTAGGCCGATGTCTTTCAAACGGTTGTAACGCATGTACGCCGCGCTGTGGCAGCTCAAGCAATAGTTGACAAAGAGCTTGGCACCATTTTGCAAAGCGGCCATGTCATTGGTTTTGGGATTGGCTTTGTCCCATGCAATGCCATCGCCAGCAGCAAACGCCGTGCTCAACGAGAGCGCAGCCAATAAGGAGAGGATGATTTTTTTCATATTCTGTGTCTCCCGTGATCAATGGGCTTCAAAGGTCACGCGATCAGGCACTTCCTTAAAGGGGCCAATGCGACTCCAAATGGGCATGAGCACGAAGAAGCCGAAATATAGCAAGGTGCCAAGCTGGGAAACGCGTGCCGCCAAATCCTGGCCCCACACCATACCCCAGACACCCGGCGCTTTGATACCCAGATAGCCAAGGATAAAGAAGTTGAACACGAAGATACCGTAGACCCACTTGTGCCAATCTGGCCGATAGCGGATGGACTTAACCGGGCTGTAATCGAGCCACGGCAAGAAAAACAGAATGATGGTGGCAGCACCCATCACCACCACGCCCCAGAATTTGGCTTCAAAGGTGAGCAGCAAAGCGCAAGCGACCACTGCAGCAACGATCAAGACGGGTTTGAAGATGCCCGTGACGACATTCTTGATCACAGCCAAGGCCGCTCCCCCCAAAACGATCGCGACAAGCACATAAATCATCTCGTCGGTGGTGGCACGCAGCATCGAATAAAAAGGCGTGAAATACCAAACCGGCGCAATGTGTGCAGGTGTCTTGAGCGGATCCGCAGGAATGAAGTTGTTGAACTCCAAGGCGTAGCCACCCATTTCAGGCGCAAAAAACACAATGGCGCTGAACACCATGAGGAAGACGCTCACGCCAAAAATGTCGTGCACCGTGTAGTAGGGGTGGAAAGGAATACCGTCGAGTGGAATACCCGTCTTAGGATCTTTGTGTTTTTTGATTTCCACGCCATCAGGGTTGTTGGAGCCGACTTCATGCAACGCGATGATATGCGCAGCCACGAGGCCTAGCAGCACCAGCGGAACGGCAATCACATGCAGCGAGAAGAAGCGGTTAAGAGTGGCATCTGAGACCACATAGTCACCGCGAATCAGCAGCGCTAGATCTGGGCCGACAAACGGTACAGCGGCAAACAGATTCACGATCACTTGCGCACCCCAGTAGCTCATCTGCCCCCAAGGTAGCAAATAGCCCATGAAGGCTTCAGCCATCAAACACAAAAAGATGCCGCAACCAAACAGCCAAATCAGCTCGCGGGGTTTGCGATAGGAGCCGTAAATCAGACCACGAAACATGTGCAGATACACCACAACGAAAAAGGCTGATGCCCCAGTGGAATGCATGTAACGAACCAACCAACCCCAAGGCACATCGCGCATGATGTATTCAACTGACGCAAATGCCAGCGTCGCATCGGGTTTGTAATGCATCACCAAGAAGATGCCTGTGACAATCTGAATCACGAGGACGAGAAGCGCCAAAGCGCCAAAGAAGTACCAGAAATTGAAATTCTTCGGAGCGTAATACTCAGAGAGGTGCTCTTTGTATAGCTTGGAAGCAGGGAAGCGGTTATCCACCCAGTTCAGCGCTTTTTCGCTCAAAGCGGCGTTGGGGGAGATGTCTTTCATTTCAGCCATGTCGTTTTGCCTCAGGCTTGCTTAGATTCACCGATCAGCAGACGGTTGTCGCTGAGGTACATATGGGGAGGAACCTCCAGATTGTCTGGCGCAGGCTTGTTTTTATAAACGCGGCCAGCCAGATCAAACGTGGAGCCATGGCAAGGGCACAAAAAGCCGCCCTGCCAATTGGCATCGAAGGATTCTGCTTTATTTTCGAGCTTGTCTGAAGGCGAACAGCCCAGATGCGAACAAATACCCACCGCCACGAAGATTTCTGGCTTGATGG
>JANMDE010000419.1:0-1760 GCA_031376105.1 Variovorax sp.
CAGCGGCGATTCCGCGTGATCACGTGTTGATCTGTTTGCAAGAAGTGCCGTTTCAGCACTGGGGCATTCGCGGCGGGCAGGCAGCGAGCGATGTAGATTTGGGTTTTTCGACGCAAATATAGATGCTATAAATTAGTGAGCATACTATGTAGTATTTATAAGGGCAAGAAGGCAAAAAAGGCTTCTGTATTGAAGCCTTTTTACATTGCAGAGCGATGTTTACTTAAAAACGCCAAACACCTTCTTCAAAATATCGCTGCCCGTGCCCACCGGGTCTTTACGGATTTTCTTTTCTTCTTCGCCGATCATGGTGTAGAGGCCGTCAAGCGATTTGCCCGTGACGTATTGCTGGATGTTGGCATCTTCTTTTTTCACCAAGCCCATGCCTTGCGCCTTGCCTGCCACGGCGTTGTATTTGTCAGCCAGCTGCACCTTCTCGGTGGCCTTGGTGACGATGGGCAGAAATTTCCCTGCCAGCGGGCTGCGGGTTTTATCAGCGAAGAATTTGGTAACCGAGGTATCGCCGCCCTTGAGGATGTTTTTGGCATCCGTCACGTTCATGCCTTTGACGGCAGAGACCAGCAAATCTTTGGCAAACGGCACGGCTTGCTCCGCGCCACGGTTCATGGCGGTGACTAAATCGTCAACTTTTTTGCCTTGACCCAACGATTTCATCAATTTCCCAGCATCGTTCAGGAACCCTGGCAGCGAAATGCGTACCAAAGGATTACCCAAAAAGCCGTCGGTTTTACCCAAAATACCAATGGCAGACAATGCGCCACGCTCTAGCGCGGTTTTCAGGCCGGCGCTGGCATCGGAGTCGGTCAGATCGCCGAGCGAGAGCGCATAAGCTTGTTGGTAAGCGGCGGCGATGCACAGGCCGAGCGCAGATGCTCCGGCTTGGTTAAACTGGCGACGTTTCATGGTGGATACCTCTGTTGGATTGAATGATGCTGCATCTTGCCCCAATTTCACGCCGCTTGACAACGGCCTTTTCCCTCTGTGTGCTCTTGGGCGCAGGCGTGACGCTATCTGGCTGCAACAATGTGTCGGATTTCACGGGCGGCGCGCCCGCCTCGACCATGGTCTTACTCGACGGCAAGCCGTTTACCACGGAGCAAATGAAGGGCAAGGTCACGCTGGTGAACTTTTGGGCCACGAGCTGCGTGACTTGCGTAGCCGAGATGCCCGAGATCATTGCGACCTACAACAAATTCTCAAACCAAGGCTACGACACGGTGGCGGTGGCGATGAGCTACGACCCGCCTGCGTATGTGGTGAACTTTGCGCAAACGCGGCAATTGCCTTTCAAAGTGGCCATTGACAACACGGGCGCGGTGGCCAAGGCCTGGGGTGAGGTGAAGCTCACACCAACGACTTATCTTGTGAACAAAAAAGGCGAGATTGTGAAGCGCTATGTGGGTACGCCTGATTTTGCGGCGCTGCATGTGCTGATTGGGCAATTGTTGGCTGAAAAGGCTTGAATTTTTGACTTAACTGGCTTTTTTCCCTTGTATTTATTGCATAGTTTGCTATTGAATTAATAGTCATTGCGCTTTGACTACTGACCTTTTGATGTTCTTTTGGTGAAGTTTTAGCGATCCCTGTGTGATTTTCGGATGATCTTTTTGGCGTGCGGAAGATGTGGCTTTGGGGAGAGCGGCTGCGAGTTGAAGGCATTGCCCCTGCCCTCAGACGGGGGATACCCAACATCGGTCAGTGGCAATGCCTCCAACGCGCGGCCTGATAGTTATCGAGAA
>JANMDE010000428.1:0-2103 GCA_031376105.1 Variovorax sp.
GAATTCATAGTGATTTGATTTTGCAATGCATCGCGGGTAACAGACGATGCAGGCAGCGCATCCCAGATTTTCACCAAGCTTTCACTGCTCACGCACACATTCGCCAAGCCCAGCGCCTGCGCATCTTGCGCATGCAGCATCTGGCCAGTGAGCGCGAGGTATTCACCGATGCCGGGCTGAGCATTCATGCAGCGGCTCAGAAAATAACCGCCGCCCACATCGGGAAAGAGGCCAATCATCGTCTCAGGCATCGCCATCTTCAAGCGCTCGGTGGCAATGCGAATGCTGTTTGCGCCCATGTGCCCGCTGATTCCCATGCCGCCACCCATATTGATGCCATCCATGAACACCACATAGGGCTTGGCATAGGTGTGAATCAAATGGTTGAGGCTGTATTCCTCGGTGAAGAAATCTTCCAGCGCGGGATCGCCAGCGAGGGCGGCTTGGTGAAAAAAGCGAATGTCGCCACCTGCGCAGAAAGCGCCAAACGGTGCGAAGCTGCCATCAGGTAGTTTGCCTGTGCCGCGAATCGCCACGAGTTGGATGCGCGCATCGTCCTTCCAAGCCAGCAAAGCGCGGGTAATGTCGCGAATCATGCCCAAACTCAGGGCGTTTAAGGCTTTAGGGCGATTAAGCGTGATCAGGCCAGCGTGGCCGCGCTCTTCAATCAGGATAAGTTGTTCTGTGGACATGTTGATAGCGAATAGGCAAAGACTGAATTATCCTCGGGGGATGAGAAACTTCACATTCTTGCGATCACCTTCCGCCGCATACCTAAGTAAACTGACCTCTTTACACATGAATAGAACGAAAAGTGACCATAGAAAAGGACACTTTCCATGCAGCGCGAACGCTGCGAACTTGCCAACGAAATCAGCCATTAGCCAACACAGAATCTGCGTCTCATGCTATGAAATGCGTAGTAGAAAATGCGGGCGAGCTGATCACTCGCATAGTCAAATGCTTAAAGTAGGAGGAGCATGATGCGTCGCCTGTTCAATGCATTGCTCTTAAAAGGGCTCTGGAAGTGCGAACCAATTCACGCAATAATGATCTGGATACTGTTAGCGTTTCTGGGCTGGTTCGGTAGCCCATACTTCATCTACCACGCGATAGGTGCACCTGAGCCCGCGACCGCACCTAGGTATGTTGGCACGCTGCGCGTGGCGGGCGAATTGCAGCGCAGCAAAACTGGCTGGAAACCTCCCAAGTACTTCATCCGCACAAGCCAAGGCGAGATAGAAATTCATTGCGACTATTTACCCTATCCGACCGAATGTTCGTTGTTTCACGACTTTCACAAGCGATATCCAGAAATGATTTATGAAATAGGATATGACCGCTATTGGGGAATTGACTTCATTCGTTATCCCGCCAACGTGCCGCCGAGGTTACAAGAATATGGTGCACCTCATATCATCTCGCAACGCAGAAAAAATTTTCTGAAGTACCATCAAACACCAGCCGCCTTGTTCGTCTTAGCTTCGTTGATTTACGCTTATCTTGTCTGGCAAAGCTATGAGAACAGCAGACCAACACGACCGCCTGATACAGATACGCCGTCGCCCAAGCCAGACGCTGCCAAAGAATCTGCCGCGCTAACCCAACTCAAAAAAACCAAATCCCTTTTTGATCGGTAGACAGGGGGGAATGCATAAGGGCAAGGTTCTGCATTGATGCTGGATTTCAGCCCTGTGCTCGCCATCCCAACCACTCATTCACCACCAGCGCCCCAATCACCAACGCACCGCCCACCAGCACAGCTTGCGTGGGCACTTCGCCCGCAAACATCCAAGCCAGCAAGATGCCAAAGATCACTTCGAGCAAGGCAAGCAGCGAGACTTCCGGCGCTTTGAGCACTTTGGCGCAGATCACGGCGAGTGTGCAGGGGATGGCGAGCTGCACGAGGCCGAGCAGGCCGAGCCATGCGACATCCGAGCCGGTAGCTTCAAAAGGAAAGGCCAGCGGCAGCGTGACGAGCGAGGAAATCACGCCGCCAATCAGCACGCAGGGCACAAAATCCAGCTCTTCGCCACGCGCCTGCGCTCGCTGCACGACCGTCCAGTTGATCGCGCCCGCCACTGGCACGCAAAACGCCAAGGC
>JANMDE010000443.1:0-1732 GCA_031376105.1 Variovorax sp.
GTGTACCGGATCATCCGCTCGGGCGAAGTGCGCGTGAACAAAGGCCGTGCGCAGGTGGATACGCGCTTGGCGGCGGGCAACATTGTTCGCGTGCCGCCGATTCGCTTGACCGACAACGCCGCGCCCGAGGCAGCCCAGCAGCAAAGCGGCCCCGCGCACACGCCGCCCCGTGAATTCCCGATTTTGTTTGAAGACGACTATCTGCTGGCGATTAACAAACCTGAAGGCGTGGCTGTGCATGGCGGCTCGGGCGTGAGCTTTGGGGCGATCGAGCAATTGCGCCGCGCTAGGCGCGTGGGCGAGCCAGGCGGCGCGAAATTCTTAGAACTCGTTCACCGCCTCGATCGCGACACCAGCGGCATCTTGCTGATTGCCAAGCGCCGCAGCGCCTTGGTCAATCTGCAAGCTCAATTCAAGGCCCGCGAAACCGGCAAAACTTATCTTGCTTTGGTCAAAGGCGTGTGGAACCCCAAGCTCAAAGTGATCGATCTGCCGCTGCACAAATACCTCGTGAACGGCGGCGATGAAGATGGCGAGCGCAGAGTCAAAGTCGTCGCCAAAGATGATCCGAATGGCATGCGCTCCATCACCTTGGTCAAAGTCGCCAAGAGCATCAAGTTGCCCACAGGGGATGAAGCCAGCCTGCTAGAAGTCACCATCAAAACCGGCCGCACCCACCAAATCCGCGTCCACCTCGCCCACCACGGCCATCCGATTCTGGGCGACGATAAGTATGGTGATTTTGAGTTGAACAAGGCGCTAGCGAAGGTGGGCATGAAGCGGATGTATCTGCATGCTTGGCAATTAGGATTTTTGCACCCCGCTTCAGAGCAGCCCACCCAGCTGATTTGCGATACCCGTTCTGAGTGGGTTTGAACGATGCGCCTTCTCTATCTCCATGGTTTCCGTTCTTCGCCGCAATCCTCCAAAGCCAAACTAATGGCGGCGAAGGTGCGTGCGGCAAATCGCAGACGCGCGGGGATTGAGTGGCATTGTCCGCAGCTGCCGCCTTCGCCTGCGCAGGCGTTCGAGTTGATTTGGCAGTGGGCTATTAAGGGTGAAATGTCGCAAGATGAAGCCGCAAAGAAAGTCCCGTTGGCGGTGATTGGCTCATCGCTCGGCGGCTTTTATGCAGCAGCGCTCACGGAGCGGCTACTTCGTGTGGGCACCTATGCACGCTGCGTCTTGCTGAACCCTGCGCCCTATCCTGCACGGGATTTGTCGGCTTATGTCGGGCGCGTCCGAAATTGGCATGACGATGGCGGCTTTGCATTCACGCAGCAGCATGTCGATGAGCTGAAAATGATCGAAACGCAGGCCTTTACGCGGCCCGAGCGCTATATGGCTGTGATTGCTGAAGGTGATGAGGTACTGAGTTGGCGTGAGATGACGCAGCGCTACCCGGCGGGCACGATGCGCCTGCTGGAAGGCGGGGATCATGCGATCAGTGATTTTGAGATGTATGCGGACGAGTTGTTGGCGTTTTGCCAAAGCTTGTAGCCGTCGGCTTGAATCACAATATCGCCATGGTAAACAACACACTCCAAGCTGATTCACACATTCCTCGCGAAGACTTGGGCGATGACGGGCAACGCAAAATCGTTGACGTCGCAGTGGGCATATTGATGCAAGCAGACGACGCATTTTTGATGACAACACGGCCTGCCGGCAAGGTGTATGCAGGGTATTGGGAATTTCCGGGCGGCAAGATTGAGCGCGGAGAGACTTTGGC
>JANMDE010000448.1:0-9050 GCA_031376105.1 Variovorax sp.
GCGCCCGACCGAGAACCCATCCGTGCGAAGCCTCCGCGTTGCTTGAAATACAGAAGATTTGGATCAATGGACAGCTAGCGCGCTAATCAATGCAGTAGCCAAGCTCGGGCCAGCGGCTCGTGCTCTGGCTTGAAATATTCAACTTGAAATCGGCCAACCGCGGTCAGAAAAAACAACAGTGCGCGGTCACGCCAACGCAAATCGCCAACCACGGCCAAGCGGATGATCTGCTGTTGAATCAACGCGTCTTCCTCGATGTCTTCCCAGGTCGCCAAGGCTTCCAAGCCAGCGAAGTTGCTATCAATCAGAAACAACATATGTTGTTTGCCATGGCACAGCATGTGGCCATGCATTTGGCGCTTGATCGCATCGACCTCTTGGCGCATGAGCACCCCCTGCGATCGCAGGACGATCAAATTTTCAGCTTCAAATTCAATTCTGATGGACATGGCGTAACGTCGTTATGGGTGCACAGCGCTCGATGTTATCAACGCCTCAACGCCTACGGGAGCAGCTACGTAGTGGGGACAGTCTAAAGCGTGAGCTTCATGGCGAGCGATCGATTGGCATCAAACGATCAGAAATCAAAAGAACTACTCCGCCGCCCGCCGCAACGTATTCATCACCGGTGTATTGAGCACTTCCCGCAGACCCCACCACCCTGCTGCCAAAGCCAGCAAAGCCCCTAAAACGCCAGAAGCGGGCACCACCCAAGCCGCTGCAGTCCAGGTGAACTCGAACACATACTTCGCAAGCGCCCAGCCCACCGCAATGGCCACGATGCTGGCAAGCACCCCAGCCAGCATGCCCACGCCTGCCAGCTCCGCCCGCTGCACCTGCCGCAGCAATTGGCTTCTCGCCCCCACTGCCCGCAAAATCGCAAACTCCCGCGTGCGTTCCTCGCGCGTGGCGGTCACTGCAGCAAACAGCACCACCAGGCCCGCCAATAGCGTGAAGCCAAACAGAAATTCCACTGCGCGAATCACCTGGTCCAGCACGCGCTGCACTTGGTTGATCGTCAGGCTCATGTCCACATTCGTCACATTGGGGAATTGCCGCACCAGCGCATTGTCAAAGCCCCTGGCCTCGGGCGCTTTGAACGCGCTCATGTAGGTCGCAGGCACTTCTGGCATCTTGCTCACCGGATACATCACAAAAAAGTTCGCGCGAAAGCTGCCCCAATCGACCTTGCGCAAGCTAGTGATTTTGCTGGTCACTTGAACGCCGCCAATGTCAAATGTGAGCGAGTCGCCCATCTTCAGCTTCAAAGTCTCAGCAATGCCCTCTTCCACACTGATCGCGTCTTTCTCTTCTTCAGTCCATTTGCCGGAGGTCACGATGTTGTGCGCAGGCTGTTTGGCGGCATGAGACAGGTTGAATTCACGATCCACCAAGCGCTTGGCGCGATCGTCGGTAAAAGCCTCTGGCGTGGTGGCTTTGCCATTGATGGCGACCAAGCGCCCACGAATCATTGGGAAAAAATCGTATTTTTTCACGCCTTGCGCCTCGATATTACGTACGAAATCCTTGCTTTGTTCCGGCATGATGTTGATCACAAAGCGGTTCGGTGCATCGGGCGGCGTGGCTTTGCGCCAACTGGAAATCAAATCCGTGCGCAGCAACACCAAAAGCACCAAAGCCAGCAAGCCCACAGCTAGCGCGCTCACCTGAACCACTGCATAGGCGGGCCGCGCAGAGATTTGCCGCGTGGCCAAAATCAGCCAACGCGGCGCTGTGGTCTCGTTCACGCTCTTGCGCAGCAGACGCACCGCCAAATAGCTCATGCCCGCAAACAGCAACACCGCTGCTAAAAACCCACCCACCGCAATGCCGCCGAGCACCACATCGCGGCTCGCCGCCATCAAGAGTGCGGCGAAGCCAGCAATTCCCAGCAGCAGCACGCCGCCCGAGGCTGCTTTGAGCCCGCCCACATCACGCCGAATCACGCGCAGCGGCGGCACTTGCGCCAGCTGCAAAACAGGCGGCAGCCCAAACGCTGCAAGCAGCGTCAGCCCCATCCCAAGGCCAAACAGCACGGGCCAAATACTCGCCGCAGGCAAACTCGATTCCACCAGCCCTGCCAACAACATCACAAAACCAAAATGCACTGCAAACCCGAGCAACACACCCAAGCCGCTGGCAAACAAGCCAATCAGCGCAAATTCTAAGATGTAGCTGGCCGCCATGTTGCGCTGCGACACGCCCAGCACGCGCAGCATCGCGCATTGATCCAAATGCCGCGCCGCAAAGCCCCGCGCCGCAATCGCCACCGCCACCGCGCTCAGCAAAGCGGCCAGCAAAGCCACCAAATTCAAAAATTTCTCAGCGCGGTTGATCGTGCTGCTCATCTCCGGCCGTCCGCCTTCCAAAGATTCCAGCCGCAGCCCGCGATACTCGCCCGCTTTGTCTTTGGCTGCCATCCAATCCGAAAACTCTTTCACCGCACGCTGATCATTGGAGGCTACCGCCATACGGTAGGTGATGCGACTGGCCGGCTGAATCAGCGCAGTGGCGGCCAAATCCGCGCGGTTCATCATCACGCGCGGCGCAAAATTCATGAAGCCCGCGCCCCGATCCGGCTCCACCACAATGATCTGCGCCACTTTTAAGCTGCTCGATCCCATCAGCAAGCTGTCGCCCACCTTCAGCCCCAGCGCATCCAGCAAATTCGCATCCACCCACACACTGCCCGGCGCTGGCACTTCGCGCGTGGCCTGCTCAGGCGTATCAGGCGAACTGCTCACCTTGAGTTGCCCACGCAGCGGATAGCCGCTCTCCACCGCCTTGAGTGCCACTAATTTTGACGAGCCGCCCTGCCCTTCCGTGGCGCGCGCCATGGTCGGAAAACTCACGTTGTTCACGCTATCGAGCTTGAGCTCACGAACCTTCGCCAAAATCGCCTCTGGCGTGGGTTTATCGCTACTGACCACAGCATCCCCGCCGATCAAAGCCCGCGCATCCCGCTGCAAACCGCCTTTGATCCGATCCGCAAAAAACCCCACCGCCGTGAGCGCAGCCACAGCCAAGGTGACCGCCACAATCAAGAGCCGCAACTCCCCCGCACGCAAATCACGCCAAAGGGAACGCAGGCCAAGGGAGACAAAACTTGATTTCATGGGCGCATGGTAGCGCGGGCGCGGTGTGCGTGCTTGCCGCGAACGAAATGGCCTACTCCGCAGGCGCTCTATTTTTTATAGCAAACTATGCAGTATTTATAAGGGCATAAGAGCAAAAGAAGGCATCAAACTGCTGGCCAAGCGATGGATAGTCGTTTAAAAATCGAGTGCGTTGTACAAAATAAGCTTCAGCCGCCACAGCGAAGAATTCATCGATCGACGTCATCCCATAAGGGTCTAGTAAGGGAGCGTTGGAATGCAGCAGCGCGCCAAAACGCTGCCAGGCTTGTGTGCTTTCGCAAAATTGCACATATTCCTTTTGCAAGACATGCAGCCATTGCCTGCGCTGCTGGGCGGGCATCGGCGGGCAGCCATCGGCTTGGCCGTCGCGCAGATCCATCACGTGGATAAATTCGTGGATCACAACGTTATAGGCTTGTTTGGCCGTCTCGCCCGCTGCCTGCACGTCGCTCCAAGCCAACATGAGCGGGCCGCCTTCTAAGATTTCTCCGGTTAAATCTTCGCTGCCGCTGTGGGCAATGCCGTCTTCATCGACCCATTCGCGCTGCGCCCTGACCTCGCCCGCATGCATCACGATGCCCACAAAGCCGTCATACCACGCCAGCGCCAGATCAGGGCGATCTGGCGGAGCAATGTACAAAACAGGCAGGCAAGCCTGCGCAGCCACCATCACAGCCTGCGCATCGCTCAATTCAAAGCCATGCGCCCCTGAGAATTCTTTGCTATCCAAAAACAAACTGGCCAACACGCGCAGGCGATTCAAATCAGCAGCTGGCAAGCTGGCCACAAACGGCAGCGAAGCCAGCGTGCTGAGCCACAGCGCCTCATCAATCGCTCGCCGCGCCAGAGCAGATCGCCATTGCGCTTGGCGGCGGCAAGCGCGCCAATAGTGCCACCAGCGAGAGATCATGTGCGCGCCTTGCGTCGGTTCGCGCGCATGCTTGCCACACGAGCCTTCAGGCCACGGGAATGTGCTGCGCACTGACTGCGCCATTCAGCAAATTCAGACGCAAGGCATAGCCACGCACGGGGCGCTCATCCACATGCCAGTCGGGCAGCACATGGCGGGTGCCATGGCCTTGCGCAGAGCTGATCGCGTGATCTCGGCCCTCATGGGTATGCCCGTGGATGAAATGCCGGCAACGCGCAGCATCCATCCATTGCACAACGGCTTGCGCATCCACGTCAATCCAAGGCTGCCCCGCTGCTTTAAGATCTTTCTTGCGTGCTTCGCTGGCCACGCGCATCATCCGTGCCTGCTGCATGCGCTCTTGCAAGGGCGTGGCCAGAAACTGGGTCTGCCAAGCTTCGCTGCGCACCATGCTGCGAAACTTTTGGTATTCCGCATCAGCCAAGCAAAGCGCATCGCCGTGGCTCAGTAAAAAGCGCTGTCCGCCAAAGCTCAGCACACTGGGATCCGCCAAGAGTTGCATCCCGCAAGCTCCGGCTAATGCTTGGCCGACGAGAAAATCGCGGTTCCCGTGCATGAAATACAAGTTGCGCTGCTGGGCAGCGAAATGCAACACGCGACTGCAGCGCTGCTCAAAACGCAAACCGGTATGCCGCCCAGCATCGTAGGCTTCGCTGGCCGAGCTAAGCGCATCATCACCCATCCAAACTTCAAACAAGTCGCCCAGAATAAAGACAGCATCCGCTGGAGATTGCTCCAGATAATTACGCCAAGCTAAAAAGTTAGCGGGCTCAGTATCCTGCAAATGCACATCTGAGATGAAATCGACGCAATGCCAAGCGGCAGGTGCAGCAATTTCATCGAATGTCATGGCAACTTGCCTGGGGGCATCACAAAATGGTCGCTTTGCCGATCATCACGTCTTGCACTGGCACATCATCATGATGCCCTTTGCGACCCGTTTTGATTTTGCCAAGTTTGTCCACCACGTCAGTGCCAGCGATGACTTTGCCGAACACGGCGTAGCCCCAGCCCTGAATGCTGGGCGCGGTATGATTCAAAAAGCCGTTGTCGGCCACGTTAATGAAGAACTGGGCGCTGGCTGAATGCGGATCTTGCGTGCGCGCCATGGCCAAGGTGTATTTGTTATTTTTGAGGCCGTTGTTAGCTTCATTATTGATGGGGGCATCACTGGGCTTTTGACCCATGCCGGGCAGAAAGCCGCCGCCCTGCACCATGAAGCCATCAATGATGCGGTGGAAGATCGTGCCGTCGTAATGGCCTTTCTTCACGTAAGCGAGGAAATTTTCCGCGCTCTTGGGGGCTTTTTCAGCATCGAGTTCGATGGTGATGTTGCCGTAGCCTGGGATTTGAAGTTCGACTTGGGGGTTGGCCATGATTTATTTTTCCAAAGTGGCTGAGGTGATGAGAATAGGGGTTTGCGGCACATTGCCGTGTGGGCCACGGTTGCCTGTGGCCGCTTGGCGGATTTTGTCAACCGTTTCCATGCCAGAGACGACTTTGCCAAACACGGCATAGCCATAGCCATCGGGCAGCGGCGCGTTGAGGTTGTTGTTGTCCACCACGTTGATGAAGAATTGTGCGGTAGCGGAATTGGGCACATTGGTGCGCGCCATGGCAATCGTGCCACGGTCATTTTTCAGGCCGTTGCTCGATTCGAGCGGGATCGGGCTGCGCACAGATTTTTGGCTCATGTCGGGCGTGAAACCGCCCGCTTGAATCATGAAGCCATCCATCACACGGTGGAAGATGGTGCCGTCATAGTGTTTGTCTTTGACGTATTTCAGAAAGTTTTCCACCGTTTTGGGGGCTTTTTCTGGATTTAACTCAATCACAATCTCGCCCATGCTGGTGACGAGCTTGATCTTGGGGGCGGTTGCACTTTGCGCATGCGCAGGAGACGCTGCCAAAAGAATAGCAAACAATGCAGTTGATATAAGGGCTGCACGGCGAAAACGATCAAAAATCATCCAATGACTCCTTCAAAAAATATCTTCCATTGATTTTGTGTGGCCGCAGAGCGCAGCCAGTACTGCCGCTTGGTCGGGCCAGAGACTGCGCCCGCCGGTACTTCAGAAAACGTGACCACCATCGTAGCACTTTGCGGGCTCTCCACCCAATGCAAAACAGCCACATCTTTCAATTCATTGCCCCGTTTTTTGGCAGCCTCCAGGCCAACGATCACACGCCAATCTGCCAAGCCCTTGCCATAGCTGTTGAAATCTGGCGTGTAATGGCCCATGGTGCGCTCCAGATCACCTGCTGTTTTGGCGTTGCGCCAGCTGGCAAATGAGCGGTCAAACGCAGCCACATCCGCGTTGCTTTGCGCAGGGTTTACCCATTCCAGCTTGGGCAAGATCACCACGGGCGTGGTGCGGATTTCCACACGCTTCAAAATATCTTTCAAATCGGGGTTGGAGACGGCCACGCAGCCGTCGGTGGCTTTCGGAGCGCGGGCAAACTGCGCCTGCGGCACACCATGCAGCCAAATACCGCTGCCGGTTTTTCCGCGCCGCAGGTCATATGGGTTGGGATAGTTGATGGGCAGTGCGCCTGCGCCATACAAATCTTTGAGGGAATTGGGGTCTAGTGTGTTGGTGACGTAATAAATACCCAACGGCGTTTTGAGATCGCCTTCGATGACTTTGTCGATGCCCATTTTGCCCACCGAGGCGTAATAGTCAGCCACCAGCTTGAGGCCTTGCGCGGAATTTTCAAACAAATACACCCGCCCACGGCTGGCATCCACGGCAATGGCGTGTTTGTTGCGGGCTGAGAGCCGCACAAAATTGGCTGGCGCAAGGCCAGGCGCAGGCCGCTCGCGCAGCGCCCGCATGCGTAGCAAAGATTCTTCGCGGAGATCAGTCAGCACACCCGGCGCTGCGCGCACCGCAGCTTCAGGCACATCGCCAAGAGCGCGCAAGCCTTGAGTTTGCGCTAAGAGCAGATCGCCATGCACGAGTTGCGCCAACGCGAAATTCGGGTGGTCAGCTACCAACTTATCGGCCAAATGCAAGGCTTCGCGGCTTTTGCTTTTGCCAATCAGTTGATAAATCTGAATCAGGCGCGCTTCGGCTTGCAGACCGTGGGTACTTGGCTGTTTTTTACCTTTTGCATGCGCAGCAGCGGCCGCGACAGACCCGGCCACAGCGACGGAGGCGGCAACGGCCACCTTCTTTTTGCGCTGCTTTTTGGTGGCGGCCTCTGCGGGTAGCGTCCAGGCGGCGCAAAGGTATATTGCCAAGACGGCAATCAAATGACGCGACAGAAGGAAAGACGGAGAAAAAAGCATCGGTCAAAAAACAAAACACCTGTGCAGAGCAGGCGGCATGACAACCTCATGCGAGGTTCAAATTGGCGAGCGCATCGCTCTTGAGGGAGGCAAATCGCCAGTCAGCTCAGGCTTTAACCCCCTGTGGCTTCACGCACAATCACCCAGCGGTTATCCACGCGAGCCAGTTCCAAAGTCTTGCGGCTGTTAACAGACAGGCTGTCGGCGTCGTAGTCTTGTTTGAAGCGAGCAGTGGCTTTGGTGCCGTTGATCTTCACGTCAAGATTGCTGACCTGCACGCTGATCTTGCTTTTGCCCAGAATGCGCTTCTTGCGCTCTTCTTCCCAACTCTTGCGGCCGCCGGGCGCATCAAAGTCTTTGCCGTAGGCACCAAGATACGCGCTCATGTCGCGGCGGCTCCAGGCGCTGGCCCAGGCTTGCACGGCTGCGCGTACTTCGTCTTCGTTACCAGCTGGCGCTGCGGCTGCAGGAGTGGCAGGTACAGCTGGCGTGGCTGGTGCAGCGGGTGTCGCAGCGGCAGGTGCAGCAGGCGCAGGCTTAGGCGCAGCTGCAGCCACAACGGCGGGCGCGGGCGCAGCGGCCGCAGCCCCGGGGCGCACAGCCTTGGCACCGGGTGCAAACAAATCACGGATCAAGCTGAGCTTGGGCTGAACACCAGTGTTGCTGCCATCCAGTTGCAAGGCCTTGCTGTAGGCTTGGCTGGCGAGCTTTGCATAGACATCGCCCAAGTTTTCATGCGCAGTGGCATAGCTTGGGTTGGTGCGGATGGCCATTTCTAGCGCGGCGCGGGCTTTGTCAAACTGGCCTTGGCCTGCTTGCAACACGGCGAGGTTGTTGTAGGGCTCAGGCAACTCAGGGTAGTCTTCAATCAGCTTGGTGAACATGCTGATGGCATCCTGCGGTTTGCCCTGTTCCGTCAAAATCACGCCCTTTAAGAAGCGCATTTGCGGGTCTTTGGGTTTGCCAGCCAAAAATTGGTCGGCCTTGGCAGTGGCTTCGGCATACTGATTCGTGCGAAGCAAACGGCTAACTTCAGCATAATCGGCAAAAGCGAGCTTGGCAAACAGCAAACCAAGTGTAAATACTGCACCCGTGATCAACTTAGGTGCAAAATTCTGGGGCAAACGCATGAAGACCTCTCGTGGACAGGCACAATGGCCAGTTATATACTGCACGCATTGTACTGGCTCAGCAGTTCAATTTGTATAGCGCTTTGCCGGCCCGAACGGCAGCGCCCGAACTCCAAAACAACAGACCATGGCCTTGAAGATTTACAACACGCTCTCGCGTAGCGTGGAGACTTTTATTCCCTTAGAGCCCGGCAAAGTGCGCATGTATGTATGCGGCATCACCGTGTATGACCTGTGCCACATCGGCCACGCCCGCTCTGCAATCGCCTTTGACGTGATCCAGCGCTGGCTGCGCGCCAGTGGCTATGCAGTCAATTATGTGAAAAACATCACAGACATTGACGACAAAATCATCCAACGCGCCGTGAAAAACAACGAGACCATTGGCCAGCTAACAAGCCGCATGATTGCTGAGATGTATCAAGATTTCGATGCACTGGGCATTGAGCGCCCAGATCACGATCCACGTGCCACCGATTACGTGCCGCAAATGCTCTCCATCGTCGAGAAACTAGAGCACAGCGGCTTGGCTTACCGCGCCCCTAGCGGTGATGTGAATT
>JANMDE010000171.1:0-2334 GCA_031376105.1 Variovorax sp.
CGCGCGGCGCAAAGCCAGCGCTGGATTCAATTGCCGATTGCGCAGCAAATTCATATGCACATCCGAACGCCCGCCCAGTGATTGAATCAAACCCGCCTTGCGCCACTGCGCCAAATAGCTGGAGCAAATGCCTGATTTCCAACCAAAGAGCACCGCCAGCTCACCCCCGGTAAACACCTCGGGCAAGCCAGCCAGCCTCTGAACGGCCGATGTGTAAACGCGCTGCGTCATGGCCTGCTCCGCTCAGCCACCCAAGCTTGCATCAAGCCCATGCCCACTTCGAGCTGCGCCTTAGCGATCTTCAGCATATCTGCCGCCACCTGCTCATTCATCGGCCAAGAGCTAGGCAACCAGCGCTTCAGATCAGCCGCCACGCGCTGCGCAGCTTCCAAAGCGCGAAGCTCTTGCAAGCGCAGCGCGGCATTCGCAAGCCACATGCGAGCGGTATCCAGCGCTTGGCCGCTAGCTGCTGGGTAAATCTCAAGCCGCGTGAGCAAAGCCTGCAAGGTAAGCGCGGGCATGCCTTGCTCACATAGCCACCAAAGATCAAACACATCACGCGGCTTGACACGCCCACGCGCCCCCAGCGCATACACCTTGTCTGCAAAAATCTCCGGCAAAGTGAGCGTGGGCACAAAAGCCTGCCCTGCAGGCGAGGCCACCGTAGAAATCTTCAGCTGCAAAGATTTCAAAGCTGCCGCCTGCGCCTGCCAAAGCTCCACCTTCACCCGCGCACTGCCCAACACCTGCGGGCCGCTCAATGTCACGTCAAACGAATGCGGATTGCGCGCATCTTTGCCTTGAGATACCGTCACCCGCAAATCCGCTGGCACATCCGGCGGCAAGCGCAGCTTCTGCTGCACCTGCTTGGAAAGCCCTTCCAAGGAGAGCCCGCCCCGCACCATAAAGTCCAAATCCTCGCTAAACCGCGCCGAGCCATGCGCCAAATGCAGCGAAGTGCCCCCCTGAAATGCTAAATCCCCCGGCTCCCAGCGCCGAGAATCCATCAGCGCCGCCAGCGTGGCCGTTTGCAGCACAGCGCGCAACAGCTGCTCTTGTTGCGGGGGAAGGATGCGTTTTTTTGATGCCATAATTAATATTAGTTAATGTACGAAATCATACATCAATTAACCATATTTCCAAACCAGACATCAATTTGAGATTTATACGGCCAATTGTTCAAACTCAACAACTTACGCGCATCGCAAAGGCGAATCTGACGAATTTGAGGGCTCAGCTCAATTTGCTACGTATTTCATAGCATTCCGCGCAGGTTTTATTACGGCAAGAGGGCTAAAACGCTTGGAAAAACCACTAAAAATTTCGTCCACTGTCAATTCTGACAATCATTTTTGGACACGCCCTGCAACTTGCGCTAACGTATCGCCCAATGGCCACGCTTATTCCCGCTCTCAGCAGTTGCGTCTCGCGCATGACGGGCGGGGATGGGGGATTTGGCAGTAAGCTGGGAACATGACCAACAAGACAACATGAGCGAGACAACACACAAGCTAGTGCCCGCGCCTGCCGACAGCCTGCACGCCGAACTGCGCGCGCTGATTGCCAGCAGCCGCCAGCGGCTGGCGGGTGCGGTGAATGCGGAGCTGACACGGCTATATTGGAGCGTGGGCAAGCGCCTGCACATCGAAGTCCTGGGCGGCGCTGGTCGCGCTAAGTATGGCGACCAACTCATCAAGCGCGTAGGTTACAAATTAGCGCAAGAATTTGGCCGTGGGTTTGAGGCAAAGAACTTGCTTCGCATGGTGCAGTTTGCCCAAGTCTTTGCAGAACCTGAGATTGTCGCGACACTGTCACGACAATTGAGCTGGAGCCACTTTGTCAACCTGCTACCCCTCAAAACCGAGCAGGCACGCCAGTTCTACGCCAGCCAAGCCGCAAGCCAAAATTGGAGCGTGCGCGAGCTGCGTCAGCAAATTGAACGCAAAGCCTTCGAGCGCACCGAACTTGCCAGCCTACAAGTCACGCCCGTTCACGGCGAGTCTGTCGAAGCATTGGGCACCAGCCCCGCTCAAGTCTTCAAAGACCCGTACTTCCTCGACTTTCTGGGCCTGCGCCAAGGCCACGACGAAGCCGATTTAGAAGCCGCCATCCTGCGCCAGCTGGAAGCCTTCATCCTGGAGCTGGGCCGGGGCTTTGCGTTTGTAGAGCGCCAAAAGCGCATGGTCATCGACGGCGACGACTTTTATCTGGATTTGCTCTTCTTCCACCGCCGCCTGCGCCGCCTGGTGGCTATCGAACTCAAGCTGGGCCGCTTCAAAGCCGCGCACAAAGGCCAGATGGAGCTTTATTTAAAGTGGCTGGACAAACACGAAC
>JANMDE010000461.1:0-8250 GCA_031376105.1 Variovorax sp.
TCCTTGGCGCATCACACTGCGCCGAGGAGAAGCGATTGAGCTGACCAGCACCGAATTTGATCTGCTGCATTTGCTGGCGCGTGAGCCTGGCAAGGTCTTAAGCCGCGATGATATTTTGAATCACTTGCGTGGCCATGAGGCCGAGCTGTACACCCGCGCTGTGGACATCGTGGTGAGCCGCTTGCGCAAAAAGCTTGAACCTTTGGATTGCATCAAAACCCTGCGCAACGCTGGCTACTCGCTGGCATTGCCTAAGCTACCATCATGACAAAAGGCTGGTTCAAACGCACGCGGCATGCCATGGGGCATTCGCTCAGGCTGCGGCTGATTCTGGTGTTTTTGTTGCTGGCAGGCGCGATGGCCATGGTGTTTGTTGGGAGCCTGCAAAAAGCGTTTTCACTGAGCTGGCGCGATGCCGCTCGCCCCATGCTGATGGACTATGTAGACCATCTGGCGGCAGACATCACACCCGATAAAGCGCTGCCGCCCAGCATCGAACGCGCCAAGGCGCTCACGCAGCGCCTGCCCATCACCGTACGCATATCGGGCACCAGCGTGAATTGGCAATCCCACCCCGAACGCGCACGGCCACAATGGAAGCAAGATGATTGGGGCGATGACTCCACTTGGCGCCGCTTGGTGGCGCGCAAAACGGCTGACGGGCACACGATTGAGTTTGGCTTGAATACGGGTGTGCTCGATAAGCGGCCCCGGCTGATCGGCTATGCCTTGCTGATACTTTTGGTGATAACTGGCTTGGCCTATCTGTATGTGCGCAAGCTGCTCAAACCTTTAGACGATATCCGCGTTGGCGCACAACGCTTTGGGGGCGGCGATTTCACAGTGCCCATTCCCGTGCGGCATGCCCACCGGCCTGATGAGCTAGGCCAACTGGCCGCCACCATCAACACCATGGGCTCAGATATTCAGCAGATGCTTGATGCCAAACGCGCCCTGCTGCTGGCCATCAGCCACGAGCTGCGCAGCCCTCTCACGCGCGCTCGGCTCAATACCGAATTGCTGCCCGAGGCTGCGGATATCCAGCCCAACCGAGAAGCTTTGCTGCGCGATTTGGCGCTCATGCGCGATTTGGTCATCGATTTGCTGGAGAGCGAGCGCTTGGCCAGCCCGCATGTGAAGCTGCACCGCGAGCCAACGGATCTAGCGCAGCTGATGCAAGAGGTGTGTGAAGCAGTGACCACTAACCACCCGAACCAAGTCAGCGTGAAGCAAGACGTGGCGCGCGACTTGCCCAAACTGGCGCTAGACGCAACGCGCATCCGCTTGCTGCTGCGCAATTTGCTAGACAACGCGCTGCGCCACAACAGCTCAGAGCGCCCGATTACGGCAGTCAGCCTCACTGCACATCGCTCAGCGGACGGCGGCGTGCGCATGTGCGTGCGCGATTTTGGCACTGGCGTGGAAGACGCGGCCTTGCCCCATCTGGCCCAACCCTTTTACCGCCCCGACGCTGCGCGCGAGCGGGCAACTGGCGGCGTGGGTTTGGGGCTTTACCTTTGCAAACTGGTGACGCAAGCGCATGGCGGCAGCATGGCGATCAGCAACGCGCACCCTGGCTTGGAAGTCACCGTGATCTTGCCGGCAAGCTAGACCTCGGGGGTAGGTCAGATTCCATCCCATGAGGCCCCAAAAGCCGTTCGCATCAAAGTGCACTGCAAGCTCATGGCTATCGACTGAATCGGGCTATAATAGCGGGCTTTCCCTTGCTGCACTGGCTCTTGACGCGCCAGGTAGCTTTTCGAGCTAACTTAAGCTCATCATCCATCAGGAGTATTCATGCGTCACTATGAAATCATCTTGCTGATCCACCCGGATCAAAGCGAGCAAGTTCCAGCTATGCTGGAGCGCTACAAAGGCATGGTCACCACCGGCGGCGGAAAAATCCACCGCGTGGAAGACTGGGGTCGCCGCCAGCTCGCGTATCAAATCAACAAGCTCTCCAAAGCGCATTATTTGTGCGTCAACATCGAGGCTGATCAAGCTGTGATGGGCGAGCTAGAGCATGCCTTCAAATTCAACGATGCCGTCTTGCGTCATCTCACCGTGCTCAAGAAGCAGGCCGACACCGGCCCTTCTGCCATGATGAAGCAAGTTGAGCGCGAAGAAGCTCGCAAAGCATCGCAGGAGCAATACGCTGCAACTGCCTAACTTCTCAGAAGTTAAGCAGCTGCGCCAGATCCCTTGAACGCTTTCGTGCTCACTGCCAGCGTTGCAGAAATTTCTGCACAACGCACCACCCCGGCAGGCATCCCGGCGCTTGATCTCCAGCTCTCCCATGAGTCTGACCAGATCGAAGCCGGCCAAAGCAGGAAAGTGAAACTGAATTTGAAAGCCATCGCCCTAGGCACCACAGCAGAAACGCTGGCCAAGACAAGCATCGGCAAACAAGCGAAGTTCAAAGGATTTATGGCTGCCAGTAAAAATGGCAAAAGCGCTTTGTTCCATATCACCGACATTGAATTCATTTAAACCTCACAGGAAAGACCATCATGGCCACTTTCGGTAAAAAGCCCTTCGATAAAAATAAGAAGCGCCCCGCACAAAACCCTCTGTTCAAACGCAAGCGCTTCTGCCGCTTCACCGTCACTGGTGTGATTGAAATCGACTACAAAGACATCGATGTCTTGCGTGATTTCATCGGCGAAAACGGCAAAATCACCCCCGCTCGCCTCACCGGCACACGCGCGATTTTCCAGCGCCAACTCACCACCGCCATCAAGCGCGCGCGCTATTTGGCCATGGTGCCGTATAGCGACCAACATCGCGTCTAAGCCCTAGGAGCACTCACATGCAAATCATTCTTCTCGACAAAGTGGTCAACCTCGGTAACCTGGGCGATATCGTCAAGGTCAAAGACGGCTACGCCCGTAACTTCCTCATCCCAGAAGGCCGCGCTCGCCGCGCCACTGCCACTGCTAAAGCCGAATTCGAAGCCAAGCGCGCCGATTTGGAAAAAGCGGCTGCTGCTAAATTGGCTGAATCGCAAGCTCAAGCTGCCAAACTTGAAGGCGCTATCGTCAAGATCACGCAAAAAGCCGGTGTGGACGGCCGTTTGTTTGGCTCTGTGACCAACTTCGACATCGCCGAAGAGCTGGGCAAAATGGGCTACGCGGTTCATAAGAGCCAAGTGCGTATGCCGCTCGGCCCGATCAAGTTGGTTGGCGACAGCAAAGTCTCTGTGGCTCTGCACACCGACGTGGTGGTGGAAGTCGGCGTGACGGTCTTGGGCGAAACCGCTTAAGCTGTTTTAGCTTTCCCCGAAAAGCCAAAGCCCGTGTCGCAAGACCCGGGCTTTTTTATTGCATTATCGAAAATCCTCGCCTAAAAATGGCTCATCTGTCATGTCCAGCACCCATTTAAAGACCGCGTTTGTTTTTGCCGCCGGCATTGCTGTCGTCAATGGGCTGGGGCGTTTTGCCTATGCGCTGCTGCTGCCGGTGATGCGCACCGATCTGCAATGGGATTACGCGCTCTCGGGCTGGCTGAACACGGCCAATTCTTTGGGTTATGGCTTGGGCGCTTTGCTGGGCATGCTGATGCTGACGCGCTTTCGGCCTTCGCATTTATTTGTATCGGGCTTAGCGCTCACGGTGAGCACCTTGCTGCTTTGCGGCTTCACGCGCCAAATTGAATGGATGCTGCTGTGGCGCTTACTGGCGGGCATCGGCTCGGCGTGGGTGTTTGCTTGCGGCGGCGCTTTGATCGCCACGGCTTATAGCCAGGAGCCCGCCAGGGCAGCCAGCGCTATTGCCATTTACTACGCGGGCGGCGGCCTAGGTATCGCGCTATCGGGCCTGCTCTTGGTGCCAGTCCTCAATGCGCAGTGGAGCTGGAGCGCGGGGTGGATCGTACTTGGCCTAGCAGGGCTGGCATTGTCGCTGTGGCCGGCCAAGCTGGCCTTGCGTATTGGCGGGCAGTTAAGCGCTTTGTCTGCACAGGCATTGCCATGGCGGCCGTACCTCGTCATCATGATTGCGTATTTTCTTTTTGGTGCGGGTTATATCGTTTATCTCACCTTTGTAATTGCGTGGCTGCGCGAGATGCAATTGGGCGTGACGGCCTCGGTGGGGGTGTGGATTTGGCTGGGCTTGGCCGTGATGGCCTCAGGCTGGGTGTGGCGCGGTGTGATGGCGCGCTGGTGGCCATCGCATACATTTGCCGCTGCCACCGTGGTGACGGCGCTTGGCGCGGCGCTTCCCTTGCTCTCCAATCATCTCAGTGTGCTGCTACTCTCGGCATTGTTGGTCGGCGGCTCGTTTTTCATGGCCCCGGGCGCGGTGATGGCGCTGATCCGCCAAACGCTGCCACAAGCCCAATGGGCAAAAATGATGAGCTTGATGACGCTCGTCTTTGCCGCAGGCCAAGGCGTGAGCCCCGTGCTGGCGGGCGCGCTGGCCGATGCCACATCCATGAACGCCGCCATGGGCGCAAGCGTGGTGGTACTCGTGATGTCAGCGGCGCTGGCGCTCATTCAACAGCCAGAGAAAACGCGCTGAACATCCGCAGGCTCGGCCTCACGCTTTGGTCAGCAGCAGAGGCGAGTGCACGACAGTTCCAGCTCCGTTAGAACGATCACAAGCCCGCTTTTAGCTCATTCCATTGCGCGAAGCCAGCTCCACAAACAAGCCGCTGTGATCCAGATCGCCCAAGCCATGGCTCTCAGCTTGCGCGTAGAGCTGCTCGAAGAAACTCACAATGGGTACGTCCATGCCGGTCTCTTGCGCGCAATCAACCGCGTTGCGCATATCTTTGAGCTGCACCGACAGGCGGCCACGCGGCGCGAAATCTCTTCTTGCCATGCGCTCGCCATGCAGTTGCAAAATGCGGCTGTCGGCAAAGCCGCCCAGAATCGCTTCGCGCACCTTGGCCATGTCAGCGCCGCCGCGTGAGGCCAGCAGCAGCGCTTCAGCCACCACGCCAATCGTGCCGCCGACGATCATTTGGTTGGCTAATTTTGTAAGCTGGCCAGCGCCATGCGGGCCCACATGTGTGGCGCGGCCAAACACTTTCAGCACCGGCTGCGCACGCTCGTAATCTTCAGCCCGGCCGCCTGCCATCATCACCAAGCTACCCGCATCTGCGCCCACAGTTCCGCCGGAAACAGGGCAATCCATGTGCGCCAAGCCCAGCGCTGCCAACCGCGCCGCATGGTCTCGCGCTTCGCGAGGCTTGGATGAGCTCATGTCAATCAACAGTGCGCCGCTTTGCATGGCTTGCGCCACGCCTTGACCAAATATCACAGACTCCGTCACTTGACCATGCTCAAGCATGCTGACAACGATCTGCGCGCCCGCCACCGCATGAATGGCCTGCGCCTGCACGGTAGCGCCATGCGCGGCGAGCGGCTGTGCCTTGGTCTGCGTGCGATTCCACACATGGGTTTCAAAGCCCGCTTCACACAGGCGGCGCGCCATAGGCAGACCCATCAGGCCAATTCCGAGAAATGCAATTTTCATGGAAACGTCAATCCAATACTATCAAATCAATAGCTAACTATTTATATTCTATAAGGGCGAGTGGCCTCATTCACTTGAATATGTGTTCCATTTCTCGGCGCAGGGCATACGCACGTGAAGCAGGCATAGAAACATCATCCCACGTCAAGGCTTGCCCTTTGCTGACGTTGCGAATGAGCTTCACCTCATGCGCCAAGCCCAGCGGTAAGCCGCCGATTCGGCGCGAGGTGCTAGCGGGTAGTAGCTTGCCCCACACGGTGTAGCCGCCTTCGCCGTCCAGCATTTCGCCCGCTTTCAGATCGCGCTTGGCGGTGGCCACCACATCGGCATTCCAGCCTTGCGCCACACCCGTGGGCTCTCCGCGCAGCGCCACGCTGGCCACACTCATGCCCACTTCCAGGCCAATCAAATGCCAGCGCTTATACAGCGTGAAATAGCGCCCGCTCGGATCGGTGTGGGCGTTGTATTCCTCAAAGCAATGCTTGATGTAATCCGTCTCAGCTTCAACCGTGACCCACACACCCATGCGAATGTCATACGGGATCTTGCGGCCATCCTTCTCCAGCGAGGAGATCACCTCCACCATGCCTTTTTTCTCCAGCACGCCGCCTTCCGAAATCGGGCGCGTCACGAAGGGAATATCTTCCACGCTGGCTGGCGGATACAGCAGGCCATTACTCGGCACAGCCAGCCCCGTGGCATTGCTCACTGCCGTGCTTTCAATGGAGGGCTTAGAGCCATCGAGAAAGCTGTTGAACATTTTCGGATTGAGCCCGCCGCGCTTGGCTTGCTCTGGCGAGAGGCCGTAGTAGCCCCACACCGTCTCTGGCGTGGACTGCGCAAAATGCGGCAGCCATTTGTGGCCCCGGCCAGCGGCCACCACTGGAAAACCGCAGGTGCGTGCCCAATCGACCAAATCGCAAATCATGGCGGGCTGGTCACCATAAGCCAAACTGTAAATCACGCCTTTTTCTGCGGCCTTGCGCGCCAACAGCGGCCCGCAAAACGCATCCGCCTCCACCGTCACGTTGACCACATGCTTGCCATGCTCAATGGCTTTCAAGATGTGATCCACCGCATGCACAGGCGAGCCGGTGCATTCCACCAAGATATCAATCTGCGGCAGTGTAGCCACTGCTTCCCAATCATCCGTGACCCAAGTTGCTCCCGTTTTCATAGCAGACTGCGCAGATTCTGCAAGGGTAAACGCCGGATTCCAGCCTACGTTCTCCAGGTTTTTACGTGCCTGAGCTGGACTCAAATCCGCAATCGCGACCAAATGCACGCCGGGTGTGCGGGGAATTTGGCTTAGATACATGCTGCCGAATTTGCCTGCACCGATCAGGCCAATGCGGATAGGGTTGCCTGCTGCTGCGCGGGCTTGGAGTTGGGTGTAGAGGCTCATGGGGTTTTGAAGAGAAATGCAAATACCGGACGCAAAAGACGCAAAAGTTGCGCAAAAACCGCAAAAAAGAAAATACGAAAAGCACCTAAAATTTAATTCTCCGACAGATGAAAAGCTGTTTTCTGTTTTCTGTTTTCTGTTTTCTGTTTTCTGTTTTCTGTTTTTATCTTTTTTGCGTCTTTTGCGCAACTTTTGCGTCTTTTGCGTCCGGTTTTGGTCTTGGTCTTGGTCTTGGCCTTGGTTTTTTGGTTTGTGGTTCTAAAAATCTCAAGCCGCCAATCGCAGCTCTTCCTTCGAAGTCTGTATCGCGCTCGCAGGCAGCCCATCTTTCCAAGGCAGATCGACCGCATAGTCGCGAAGTAAGCAATCATCGGGCAAGCATTCAATCGGCGTGAAATCGCGGTGGGCGATGTATTCGGGGCGCTTGTGGCGGCGGATGTGGTTGCTCACGGCGCACAGGCTCAAATAAACGCTGACGCGATTGAACGGCGAGAGATTGCTGCTGGAGGCATGCACCAAGCAAGAATGAAACAAGATCATCGAGCCCGCGGGGCCTTTGGGGCTCACGATGCCGCCCTGCTTGCCGCCTGCACGGTCAACGAGCTGGGTGATGAGGTTGTTATCCACCGTCCAGAGCGGGTAGCTCGTCGTCGTTAAATCGTGCTTGGCATTGACCACGCCTTTTTTATGGCTTCCGGGGATGAACATCAGCGGACCGTTGAACTCGGTGACTTCATCGAGAAAAATCGCCACATTCATCGCACGCTCGGTGGGCATCATGTCATCATTGAGCCAAGTGCCGTAGTCTTGATGCCACTGCCACACATCGCCTTCAAACGCCATCTTGCCATTAATCTTGAACTGATGCATGTACAGCTTTTCGCCAAACAAATCCTCCACCGGCTCGATCATGCGTGGATGGCGGGCGAGTTTTGCAAAAGGCTCGCTATACATGTGCGCGGCGAAATTCGTGCGCACAGCTTCCTTGCCTTTCTCACGCACGTTGTAAGCCTCGCGCCGGGCATACAGCTCGGGCACGGCATCGGTGAGAGTTTGGGTTTCATCCAAGCTGAAGTGCTTGGGAAAGAACAAATAGCCTTCTCGGTCAAAGTGTTCGAGTTGCTCGGGGCTGAGGCGCATGGTATGTCTCCGGGAAATGAAAGTGGGGGTATCTTCAGGCTAAGTTCAGCGCTTGCGTGAGCTGCTCGCTCAGGTTGGCGCTGGCGCGCAGGCCGTGGCCGCGCATGAGTTGTTCGGCCAGGTCAGCCTCTTGGGCGACGATGGCGCGGGCAATGGCTTCGTGTTCGTCCCACACCGCCTCACGCAGACCCGAGCTTTGCAGCACCGCACCCATGGCGCGGCGAATAT